>JAFAQG010000625.1 GCA_019246575.1 Acidobacteriaceae bacterium | reverse complement strand
CGGGTATCGCAATCCGAAAGGGATTCTGTGTGCGCGCTTGGAGGCGAACGTTCACGTGGTGACCGCCTCGCTTCAGGAACATGAGGCTATCGTTTCTGCGATGCACCAGGCGCATTTGGCCGTGGACGAATCGATTTTCGAGGTAGTGGCTGCCGCGTATGCGGCGGTCCTGCCGGAGGATCGTGCACGCGGAGTTGCAGTCATTGATATCGGGGCGCAGTCGACTCAACTCGTGGTGTACGACGGCGATGCGCTGCTACTTGCGACGGCGATTCCGGTCGGCGCCGATCACATGACCCGAGACATCTCGTTGTTGCTGAAGGTGAACTATGACGATGCGGAAGCGTTGAAACGGCAATACGGCTGCGCGATGACTGGACTTGCGGCGGATAACGCGCTCATCGATATTCCGACTCCGGAAGGACGAGGGATGCGCGAAGCACCGCTGCGCCAGGTGAACGAAATTCTGGAGGCGCGTGCGGAAGAGATCTTCGAGCGAGTTTACGACGAGATCATGCGCGTAGAGATGGAGCGATCGCTGCTGGAGGGAGCGGTTCTGACAGGAGGCGGCGCAATCTTGACGGGTATGTGCGACCTCACGGAACGCGTTATGAATTGTCAGGCGCGGAACGGGCTCGCGACAGGAATCGAAGACTGGCCCGCAGAGCTGGATACTCCGATCTGGACAGTCGCGGCGGGCCTTGCGATGTATTCGGGGCGATTGAAACTAAAACGCGAATGGAAGCGCACAACGGTGGGGCTTGCGGGTTTGATTTCAAAGTAATGACGGTGACCGGAGAGTAACATGAGTTCAAATTCAGAGGAGGCTAGGGATTGCCGAATGGCGGAAGACTTGAAATTCTTGATTGAAGACGAGGTGCAACTCGGGACAAAGATCAAAGTAGTGGGAGTGGGCGGCGCCGGTTCGAACGCCGTCGCTCGCATGCAGCAGGAGGGACTTGGCGGCGTCGACTTTTATGTCCTGAATACAGATCGCCAAGCGCTAGCGGCTTCCCCGGTAGCCAATAAGTTGTCGCTCGGGAAGAAGCTGACAAGCGGCTTAGGCGCAGGCGCAGATCCTGCGGTCGGACGGCAGGCGGCGCTCGAGGATACCGAGCAAATTATCGAGATCCTGGAAGGCGCAGACATGGTGTTTGTCACGGCGGGACTAGGAGGCGGAACAGGCACGGGTGCGGCGCCTGTGGTCGCCTCGCTCGCCAAAGAACTGAATGCGCTCACCGTGGGCGTGGTGACCAAGCCATTCGGGTTCGAAGGACAACGGCGGATGAAGCAAGCCGAACGCGGCTTGGCGGAGCTTGCCGCCAGTTGCGATACCGTGATCACGGTTCCGAACGAGAAATTGCTCGGGCTTGCGCCTAAGGGCACTACGTTCCTGCAATCGTTCCGCCTTGCGGACGACGTGTTGCGACAGGCGGTGCAGGGCATCTCGGATATCATCACTACGCCCGGACTGATCAATCGCGATTTCTCGGACATTCGAACGATCATGGTCGGCATGGGTTACGCGATGATGGGCACGGCGGTCGCGAAGGGGCCCGATGCAGCCGTCGAAGCGGCTCGCCAGGCGATCAACAGCCCCTTGATGGAAGAGGCCGGTATTCTCGGCGCGCGCGGCGTTCTGATTAACATCACAGGATCGAGCAACCTCGGCATACATGAAGTAAATGAGGCTTGCAATCTCATTCGGGTGGCGACGCAGAACGAGGATGTGCAGATCAATTTCGGCGTCGTCATGGATGAAAAGATGGGCGATGACGTAAAGATCACCGTTATTGCGACGGGTTTCCATCGCGAGTCTCAGGCCGAGGTGGAGCGGCGCATGGCAGGATTTCCATTCACAACCGCAAACGGGGATGCTGCGGCGGAGGAATCGGGCCTAAATGCGGAGCCGGCGAACGGAACGGATGCCGCACCCGAATCGGAGGCGAACGGACTGGCTGGCGTGAACGATTACGACACGCCCGCATATCTGCGGCGACCGAAGAGGCTGGTGCAGTAAGCTGCTGCGAGTGCGGGACGCCGGCATCGGCTCCCGCATTTCGCATAAATGCGTCCAGTAAAGCTTAAGTAACGTTCGGGCTGGCGTGTCCTCCCGGCCGCGTCGCCCCTGGATGCTAAACTCGACGGGCTTACCGCTTTTTCCGGACCAGCCGCCGCGCCTTCCGGATGATGCCGGGTGTCGGCGCGAAGGCTTCACTGACGAGTGCTTCCTGCTGATCGTGGTGCACTTTGTGCGCGCCGGGCGCAGGACTTGCGGCCGTCGCTCGTCCCACATACCGGAGTGGGCGCTTCTGTTGTGTGCCCGCAGCCGCGGGGTAGATGATCGGCTGCATCTGCTCTTCGACGAAGTACCAGGCGCCCATGTTTTCGGGCTCCTCCTGTACCCAGAACAAATCGGCGATGTCAGAAT
>JAFAQG010000560.1 GCA_019246575.1 Acidobacteriaceae bacterium | reverse complement strand
TGTATGACCTGACGGCTATCGACGAACGGGCGCGCACTTCGCGGAATGGCCGGCCATCCGGCGATTTCACAGTCGTCTATCATCTCTTTTCATTCGAAAGAAATGCTTACGTCCGCCTTAAAGTTCCATTGGAGCGCGACCACCTGAGTCTCCGTTCGATTGTGGACATCTATCCTGCCGCGAACTGGTATGAGCGCGAAGTTTGGGACATGTTCGGGATTGTTTTCGAGGGGCATCCTCATCTCTCCCGAATCCTGATGCCTCGCTCGTGGCAAGGACATCCGCTGCGAAAGGATCATCCCGCTCGCGCGACGGAAATGGGCCCATTTCAATTGTCCGACGAGAAGCTGGATGCCGAGCAGGAAGCGCTGCGCTTTCGGCCCGAAGAGTGGGGCATGGCGCGAGGGCGCGAAGATACCGATTTCATGTTCCTGAACGTCGGCCCGCAGCATCCCGGAACGCATGGTGTTCTGCGCATCATTCTGGAACTCGACGGCGAGGAGATCGTCAACGCCGTGCCCGACATCGGATTCCATCATCGCGGCGCGGAGAAGATGGGCGAGCGCCAGACCTGGCACACCTACATCCCGTATACCGATCGCATCGATTATCTCGGCGGTGTGATGAACAATCTGGCCTATTTGACGGCCTTCGAGAAACTTGCGGGAATTACGGTGCCGCCGCGCGGACAGATGATCCGCGTGATGATGGCCGAGCTGTTTCGAATCATCAGTCACCTGGTCTGGTACGGAACCTTCGCGCAGGACGTCGGGCAGATGTCCCCGGTGTTTTATACCTTTAACGACCGGGAGAAAGCGTTCAGCATCGTGGAGGCGGTGTGCGGGGCGCGCATGCATCCGAACTGGTTCCGGATTGGCGGCGTGGCCCAGGATCTGCCGAAAGGCTGGGACAAGATGGTTCGCGAGTACGTCGAGTACTTGCCGCCGAACCTGGACGAATACGATCGCACGATTATGCGCAACCGGCTGTTCCAGGTGAGAACCAAGGGCATTGGCGGTTGCACGATCGACGAAGCCATCGAGTGGGGCATGACGGGCCCGAACCTGCGGGCCTGCGGGTTCGAATGGGACTGGCGCAAGAAGCAGCCGTACGCCTGCTATGACCAGTTAGAGTTCGATGTTCCGACGGGAAAAACGGGCGACTGTTACGACCGCGCCATTGTGCATGTGGAGGAGATGCGGCAGAGCTTGCGGATCATACGGCAGTGCCTGGACAACATGCCCGGCGGGCCCTGCAATGCCGACCATCCGCTAACGACTCCGCCGCCGAAAGCGCGCACGATGCATGACATCGAAACGCTGATCACGCATTTCCTGGGCGTGAGCTGGGGACCTATTGTTCCGCCGGGTGAAGCGTTGGGGGCGATTGAAGCAACGAAAGGCAACAACGGATACTACCTGATCAGTGACGGCAGCAACGGTTCTTATCGGACGCGTATTCGCACGCCGTCGTTCGCGCACATGCAGATGCTGCCGCTGTTATGCCGCGGTTGGATGATTCCGGATCTGTTAGCGATTCTAGGAAGTCTTGACTTCGTTCTGGCGGATATTGATCGATGAGTACATGCTTGCTGAGAACACCACACGGAGAAGACTCTTGCTGACGGCTGAAGAGGAAAAGGAAATCAGAGATGAGCTGGCGCACTATCCGAACCGGCAGGCGGTGTGCATCGACGCGATGATGATTATCCAGCGGCATCGCGGGTGGGTATCGGACGACGCGATTCGCGATATCGCCGAACTGCTCGGGATGTCGACGGCCGACCTGGACGGCGTCGCTACGTTTTACAATCTGATTCGCCGCAAACCTGTGGGACGACATGTGGCCCTGATCTGCGACAGCGTCAGCTGCTGGGTCATGGGCTGCGATCGGGTGCGTGATTTGTTGTGTACCAGGTTGGGCACAACGCTCGGCGGATCCACGGCCGACGGGCGTTTTACTTTGCTGCCCATTGTTTGCCTGGGAGCATGCGATCACGCACCCGCCATTATGGTCGATGGCGACCTACATACCAATGTAGATGAGCAGCGGGTTGAGGAGATTCTGAACCGGTACCAGTAAGTCACAGCGATCAATGACGGACAAACCGCTTACCTCGAATCTTCGACCGGACGGCCAGGCAGTCCACATCGCCGCTTATGAGAGCGCGGGCGGTTATCAGGGACTTCGAAGAGCATTACAGCTTCAGCCGCAGGACGTAACGGAGATGGTGAAGCGCTCCAATCTGCGAGGGCGAGGCGGCGCGGGCTTCCCTACGGGTATGAAGTGGAGCTTCGTGCCGATGGGCGCGGATGCACCGCGGCCGAAATATCTGGTGGCGAATGCCGATGAGATGGAGCCCGGCACATTTAAGGATCGTGTGCTGATGGAGGGCGATCCTCATCAGTTGATCGAAGGCATGGCGGTTGCGGCCTACGCGATTCAGGCCGACATTGGATACATTTTCTTGCGCGGTGAATACCGGCTTTCTGCGGAGCGACTCGGGGCCGCGTTGGCAGAAGCGAGGCAGCGCGGATATCTGGGGCAGAACATTCTCGGTTCCGGTTACAATTTCGAGATTTACCTGCATACCAGCGCGGGCCGATACATCTGCGGCGAAGAAACAGCTCTGCTGAACGCGCTCGAAGGCAAGCGAGCTCACCCGCGGACGAAGCCGCCGTTTCCGCAGGTGTCTGGGCTGTTTGGAAAGCCGACTATTGTTCAGAATGTCGAAACTCTGTGCAACGTGCATCACATTGTCAATTACGGTCCGGATTGGTTTCGAGGTCTGAGCCGCACGGAAGACGGTGGGACAAAGCTGTACGGCGTGAGCGGGAAAGTGAAGCGGCCGGGATTGTGGGAGCTTCCGCTAGGCACGACCATGCGCGAGATCATTTATGAGCACGCGGGCGGCATGCGAGACGGCCTGCAGCTTCGCGGGATTCTGCCGGGAGGCGCATCGACGGATTTTCTCGTTGAAGAGCATCTCGATATCGCGATGGACTACACGCAGGTGCAGAAGGCCGGAAGCCGGCTCGGCACGGG
>JAFAQG010000043.1 GCA_019246575.1 Acidobacteriaceae bacterium | reverse complement strand
TCCACCTCAAATCCGGTCTTATTGGTTATTCGTATCGCCAAGCCCTGCAGGCGAAAACAATCACTTACGAACGGTTGATCAACAATGTGCCGGAATTTGGGCTGGACGGCTTCGATTTGACGGCGTACTGGTTACCTGAACCGCGCCCAGTAGCTTGCCTCCTTGCGGCGTCTGGCGTACAAGAACGCCGTACAGATCTACAGCGTGGCCGCCGGTATCCGCCTATCGCAACCTACCCGCGAAGCAGGACAAGGAAGTCGAACAGATTAAGACGTGGGTCGATGTTGCCGAATGTGTCGGAGCCGACACGTGCGCGTCTTCGGTGGTCCCATTCCGAAAGCCGCGACTGAATCAGGGGCGATCGATTATTCTGTTCAGGTCTTGGGCGCGCGGCCGATTACTCCGGCTAAAAGGGTATCTTTCTCGGTATCGAAGATGATAGCGGCCTGAGCCGCACCGCTGAGCCTACGCTCGAAATCATCAAGCGCACAGATTCTCGCCTCGCTCGAGTTCGACGGTGACCAGGATCAGGTTAATGTTGAAGTGCCGAGATATGCAAAAAAACTGCGTAGACTTGTGCGCAAGTACACCGCGTGAGCCCCAAGCGCGGAACATAACAAGTTCGACGCGGGATCTTGTCCTGTAGGGCCGCAAGCGCGCCGGTTCATGTCCCCTCGCAAGCTTGGCACAAGATCTCCGCAGAGGCTCGAAACGTGTTGTCGCAGGGCTCTGTTGAGTCTGTTCCCGATCGCAGTCTAGCTTCGCTGCCCCAGGATGACGTTTGGGATGCTGTGGAGCTGCAAAACGCCTATGCGCAATCCCCTCGATTCGCCGCGCTCGATCACGTTCCGTACTTCGTTCTCCGTCCACGGCCCCGATGGCCCGCCCAATCCGCCGCCTAATGTGCCGTTAACGGCCCCGCTGCCCACCTTGCTGATCGGTATGGTTAGCGCTGCGTTGATCGGCATCCCTTGCGTTGCTCGCAACGGCGTCGCGACCCATCTGACATCAAGTTGCCGGGCGAACATCATGAGCGAGTCGGAATAAGCGACGTCCGCCTCAGGGCCGAGGTGGATGTCCAGACCGACTGTGATGTTCGGTTTCCTGGGACCATTATCTGCCCCACTTTGGCGGCCAAACGTAGCGGAAGATGCGTAAGCGCCCAAACTGCCAGGATAGGTAGCGAGTCCTGCGGCGGCAATCCCACCTACTAAATTACGACGCGTGAACTTAGACATGATAAGGTACTTACTTCAATAACACGGTACGACTTAGTCACCGTTCAGTTGCTCTGCTGTAACTAGATTAAGCAGGGATTCTGAAGAACATTGCCAAGAGAGCGCCCCGAAGTATCTTGTATTTCTATTTCCACCCCTGAATAGACCGCAAGGGCGCCAGCGCGGCGGCAGAAACTGACACTGCGACATGCACCTCCACATCAATAGTTGCGCTCGGTTCCGTGTTGGAATGGATATTTCGCGAGAAAGTCTTCCGATATCGAGACACCCAATCCAGGTTTTTCGGGAGGGGTCAAAAATCCATTCTGAAATTTCCAGATATCGTCCAGCGGTTCCTGTGCGAGAGCGTGAGATACCTGCGATCCTTCCATGGCCAACACACCGCCGGGCGCGGCGCAAGCCGCATGCAGGTTCTGGGCAATACCAACACCTGCTGCCCAGCAGTGCAGACAAATGTCCAGCCCCAGGTCATGAGCCCGGCTGCAGACGTCGAAACACGATGCCGGGCCACCTACGACGGCAGCATCCGGTTGAGCAACATCTAAAGCCCGGGTCTCGAAAAAAGGCTCGAATTCTTCGGGGCAGGAGAACGATTCGCCGCCCGCGACGGGAACCCGGTTCATGCGCTGCAAGGCGCGATAACGGTTCACGTCGTACGTCATGGCCGGTTCTTCAATAAATCGGACTTTCATCGGCTCACAGATGTCCATGTATGCTTCTACTCGGCCTTCGTCCCAGGCAGTTGGCCGCTGCGGTATGGCGACGTCGACAAACAGGAGGCGATCCATTCCGAGCGCTTCACGCGCCGCAGCAATACGGTCTCGATCAATGGAAAGCCGATCTCCTGTCTGATCAGGGTCTCCTCCGCAACGCATTTTGTAAGCGCGGTAACCGAGGGACGCGTAATAGCGTGCTTGCTCACGAATTTCGTCTGGAGACATTCTGTTCAATCCGACGCTCGCATAGACCAGAACAGGTTTAGGCTCCGCTGATGTTAATAACCGCCATACAGGTTTTCGCTCCGCTTGACCAACAATGTCCCAAACCGCGCCCTCGATGGCACTCGTGGATTGAGCTCCGATGCCTCGCATCGCCCAATAGCGATTTAGGTAACGTGTCTTAGAGAGTAGCGTACGCGGA
>JAFAQG010000189.1 GCA_019246575.1 Acidobacteriaceae bacterium | reverse complement strand
TCCGGCATCGAAACAATCACCTGCGCCCGTGGTGTCAATAGGCGTAACCGGGTGAGCATTGATGAACGCGATCTCACCGTTCCATAGCATGGCCGCGCCCTGCGCGCCTAACTTAAGAGCAACGCGTTCAATACCGGCGGCTCGGAACGCCTGGAGGATTTTCTCCGGATCGTCTTCTCCCGTCAACTGTCGTGCTTCGAGCTCGTTTGGGAAGAATATGTCGACGCCTGGGAGAATGGTTAACGCCGTCGATTCTCGAAGCCACTCCTCACGCCAGCCAACATCGAGTGAAAGAGTGCATCCGCTCTCGCGGAGTCCTCTGAACAGCTCTTCCGCGCTTTCAATAGCGGGCGCGAACGCAAGATGGACGTGGCGCGCACCCACGAATCGTTTGGCCCGCATCGCTTCAAACAGCAGCGGCTGAAGCCCTCGATTCGCCCCTGAGTAGGTGAGAAACGCGCGGTTCTCAGGCGTGCTCGCCGCAACCGTAAGCGCGGTTGGTTCTGCGTCATCAAAGTGTATCGATTGTGTGTCGATACCAGCGAGTCGCAACTGCTCGACGACCCAATTCCCGGCATCGTTACCAACAGCGCCGAGCACAGCCGCGTTTGACCCAAGCCTTGCCAAACCGCACGCCGTAATGGCCGCGCCTCCGCCGATCTCACGGCGGAACTCTTTGGCGAAGATCTCCTTGCTCGGCTGAGGCCATGAGTCGAAACCGCTGAAGATCAAATCTATGAACAGCTCACCGGCAACGACAATTTCCGGAGCATCGTTCCTCAAGCCCTGGCCTCAATCGCTTCAAACGGCCATTCCCGATACGATCGGGCACGCCAGAGATAGGCGGCGATACCGAACAGCAGCAGCACTAGGCCGGTCACAATGTACGGAATTCCGCTGGCCACCAAAATGTAGAGCCAGCCGAGGAAAGCAACGATGCTAGTGAGAGGGTAGAGCGGCATCTGAAACGGTCGCTTGATGTCCGGCCGATTCTTTCGTATGAGAGTTACGGCGATGACCTGTGCCATGAATTGGATCATCACCTGAATGACGATGAGAGAATCAACGAGCACCTCCAGTTCCAGAAAGCACGCGAGGGCTGACACAAAGCCGAGGAACACGACTGAAAAGCTGGGGAAGTTCTTGGTTGGATGCAGCCTGGCAAAGGCACGAAAAAAACGACCGTCAGCGGCGGCGGCGTACGGGACTCGCGAATAACCGAGCAGGGCGGCAAAAACAGAGGCGAACGAGGTCCAGAGCACGAGCACTGTCGCGAAGCGCGCCAGCCCGGTGCCGTAGATTCGCTGAATGAAATCGGAAACGATGGATCTTGAATGGACTGCTTCGTTCCATGGAACCACTCCGATAATGGTGACGTTCATGGTTAAGTAAAGGCAGGCTACGATCACTATCGAAAGCAGAATCGATCGTGGGATGACGCGTTCGGGATTCCTGACTTCGCCCGCGAAGAAGCAGACGTTGTTGTAGCCGCCATAATCGTACATCGCGATCAGCGTTGCGCCCCCCAGCCCGAAGAAGAAAGCCTTGGACGGAGCGAAAGCGCCGCGAGGAAAGCTGAAGGCTCGCCGCGCGTCGAAATGCTGGAGACCCGTCACGCTAATCCAAAGCAGCGTGCCGACAACCACAACCCACATGCATACGGAGAGCCTGCCAATAGAATGAATGTCGCGGTATAGCAGGGCGGTGATGAGTACACAGACTCCAACCGCGATCAGTTTCTCCTCCCACCATGGCATATTCTGGAACAGAAATCTTGCATATTGGGCGAATCCGACTGCACCCGACCCGATTGTGAGCGGCGCGAGGAAAATGGTTTCCCAAATAAACAGGAAGCTCATCAAGCGGCCGAGACTCTTTGGGCCGTAAGCCTCGGAGAGATAGCGATAGGGACCTCCCGTGCCCGGCATTGCGGCTCCGAGTTCGGCCCAAACCATTCCATCGCAGAGCGCAACGATAGCTCCGACAACCCAGCCGAGAATGGCTTGAGGACCGTTGGTTTTCGCCAGCAACACCGGAATGGTGATGAACGGTCCGACGCCAACCATCTCGATCATGTTCGCGGCGGTGGCATCGACGACGCCAAGTTCGCGGACCAGATGAGGTGATTCGTCCTTACGCAACGGCATACGCTATCATACGGGTGCTTTGCGCGAGCTTCTCGTATGCATGGCATTGTGTGTTTCCGTGCTTGCTCAGTCAGCGCTCGAGCAGGCAGTTAGTCTCGCGCGCCAAAAGCGGTATAGCGAAGCGGCCAAGCTGCTGAAAGGTGTGAGCGAACCGGCGCAGACGAACCAGCGAATCGCGTTTCATCGTCTCAAGGCCGCGATCGCCTCCGGATTGGGCGAGCAGAGGGCCGCTGCGCGCGAGATGCGCCTGGCTCTTGAACTTGCTCCCGAGGATCGCAATATGGTGCTCGCGACCGCGGTGGCAGAATTCCAAGCGGGCCTGCTCGACGATGCGCGGCGTCATGCCGAAAGCGCCGGCGAGACGCCATTAGCGAAGTCACTGATCGGCGACATAGCGGAGGAGCGCGGGAACTTCCCTGAGGCCGTGAGAGCGTATGAAGCAGCCGTTGCGCTCGCTCCGTATCGCGAACAGTACCGTGTCGATCTGGCATTCGAATGGATTAAGCACCAGGCATTCGGACCTGCGACTGACTTGCTCGAGAAATCTGTGCCATTGTTTCCACCCTCGGCTAAGTTGCGGACTCTGCTCGGAATCGCTCAGTATGCCGAAGGACAAACGAAGGACGCCGCCACGACGTTTGAGGAAGCGATAGCAGCAGATCCGAAGTTCGAATCGGCATATCGCTGTCTTGCCCTGGTTGTGCTGCAATCATCCGCCGCTCCGCTGAAATCGACAGTGCAGCGGTTGTGCGGCTTCGATCAGGTAGTCTGCGATGCTCTGAAGCTTCGGATGGCTCGGGAAAGCGGCGATTCGACGTTGATGCAGCAGGCGATTGCGGGTTTGAAAAGGACGGCACCGGGAAACGTGATCGGACGCTGCGAACTGGCGCGAGCATATGAATGGACGGGCCAACTGGGCCAGGCGCGGACAGAAATGGAGGCCTGCGTCAAGCTCGATCCCATTCCACAGAATTACTATCGTTTGGGATTGCTTTACAAGAAGCTAGGCCTTACGGAGTTAGCCCGTCGAGAGATGGAATTGCGCAACCAGGCTCTAGAGACCGCCTCTGAGCAGACGGCGCTCGGACTCGACGCGCTGCGGACCTTCGAATCGCGTCGAAGTAAGTGGTCGCAGTAACTGAATGGGGGATAAGTTGGATGGGCTTGCGGCAGATGTGTTACGATTCCACCACCGCGTCCACAACGTCTGTCGCCGTTGCCGCCTGGGAGTGCGGATCGGTATCGAAGGGCGCGACTGGCAAAGGAAGGCGCAGCGAATGCAAAGATTTGCAAATTCTATTTCGCTTCTGAATATTTGGAAAAATGCGGTGTTCGTCGCGTTACTCACCGGCACAGCATTTGCCCAGATCGACACCGGATCCATTGTCGGAAGCGTGTATGACGCGAGTGGCGCTGCAATTCAAAATGCGACGGTAACACTCACCAATAGAGCCACAGACCAGACGTGGACCACTAGGACAAACGAGGCCGGCGAGTACCAGTTCAATGCATTGCATCCAGGCTCGTACTCGGTAAAGGCAGCGAACCCAGGCTTCGGTGCGCAAGAGTTCACTGACGTACAGGTGGATGTGGATGCTCGCCTATCCAGAGACTTCACGTTGCAGGTGGGAAATATAACGCAAACATTGGAAGTGCAGTCCACGACGCCGCTGTTGGATACGCAAACGGCCGAACTGGGTGGAGTGGTGCATGAACAACAGATCGTGAATTTACCGCTGAATGGCCGGCGCTACGCCGATCTGGCTCTTCTGGAGCCGGGGATTCAGAAGAACCTTACGAATACGAACAACACTGCGCCGGACCGCTTCAGCTCGAACGGCAATTTAGAGACGCAAAACTATTTCTCACTGGATGGCGTGGACAACAATTCCGGATCTACGAATCTCCAGGAGGGCTCGGTTCAGGCCGTTCAGCCGCCGCCCGACGCTCTACAGGAATTTCGTGTTCAGACGCGGACGTACTCCGCGGAGTTTGGGACGTCCGCGGGCGCCATTATCAACGCCAGTATAAAAAGCGGCACGAACGAATTTCACGGCGATGTTTGGGAGTTCCTTCGCAACAACGACCTTGATGCGAATTCGTTTTTTAACAACTTCGGAGGGATTCCACGAGGCCACTTTAGCCAAAACCAATTTGGAGGAACATTCGGCGGACCGATCCTGAAGGAGAAGACATTTTTCTTCGTCGATGCGCAAGGCCTGATCAGCCGGAAAGCGACAACCACGACCTCGACTGTTCCGACGCCCTTAATGAAGACCGGCAACTTCAGCGAGCTGAAGCCGGCGCTCAGCGATTCTGTCGTGCCTGGCCAGGCAGGCTGTATCTCGCACAACATAATCGCAACATCTTGCCTGGATCCCACCGGCCTTAAGCTCATTTCGCTATTCCCTGACCCGAATGTTCCGTCCGCCGTTCAGAGGCAAGGTGTGCCCGGGAGTTGGACGGGTGGAAACAACTATCAGTTCGTCTACTCGGTTCCGAACAACACGTATTCGTACGACACGCGCATCGACCACGCGATCAACGCCAGAAACCGGATCTTCGGACGGTTCAGCGACTACACGGTCGACCGGCAGGATCCGCCGTGGACCGGCAATGCGCTGGCGGGAAATGGGAATTTTGCGACGCAATACAACATTCGCGGCAAGTCGGTCGCGCTTTCATGGACTGACGTTCTGTCTTCGTCCGCGGTGAATGAGCTGCGCGGCGGGTTCAGTCGCGACAACGCGCACAGCGACCCTATCGGCGTGCAGGTTGGCACTTCCGGCGCGGCAACTTATGGACTGAACGGCATACCCGAGGGCCCTTTCGATGCCGGAATTCCGCCGATTAATATCAGCAGCCTGCAGCGGTTGGGGACTGCGCCATGGCGTCCGCAGGTGCAAATCGCGCAGGTGTGGCAGTTGCTCGACACGTTGAGCTGGTTGAGAGGCAATCATAGCCTGAAGTTCGGGTATGAGTTCCGCCACCCCAGCGATAACTACCTGGACGCACAATCACTGCAGGGTCAAATCACGGCGAGCGGAATCTACACGGGAAACACCGGGTTGGGCGTGCCCGACTTTCTGTTAGGCGATGTCAGCACTGCTGCTTTTACGACGCCGACGGTGGTTCACGACTACAAAATCGGCAACAGCTTTTTTGCACAGGACAGTTGGCGCGCGAGAAAAAACTTCACCTTGAACTACGGAGTTCGCTACGAACTCTTCTCGCCGCTTTTGAATCATCAGAACGCGCTGGCGAACTTCACACCGGCAAACGGCGGCGGCTTCGTGACTGCAACCAGCGGTGACTGGTATCAGCGCTCACTAATCCATCCCGACAAAAACGACTGGGCTCCGCGGCTTGGATTTAGTTATCAACCACTGAATCGCATCGTATTCCGTGGCGGGTACGGAATCTTCTATCAGCACGACGTGCGGATCGGTTCCGAGAGCGCGTTGGGAGAAAATCCGCCGTTCTTCTTTGACGAATCGATTTCTCAGAGCTTGGGGAGTACCACTCCGGCATTCATTTTGCGTAATGGCTTCCCGGCGAGCCAGTTTAGTCCGGCGGCGGTGAGCCTGCCTAAGCTGCAGATCCGGGCACAGGATCCGAATCAGCGGACATCCTATGTTCAGCAGGCGAGCTTCGGGCCGCAAATTGAGTTCTCACAGAGCACTGTGCTCGATATCTCCTACGTGGGTAACTTCGGCCGTAAAGAGAACCGGTTGAGAAATGCGAACCAAGGCATATTTGAAGGTTTTACCTCGCCCGGTGTTCCCTTTACAATCTTTCCATTCGCAAATCTGAATACAACCCTAACCAGCCCGAACGGGACGCATGCGTTTCTGGAGTTAGCCACAAATGACGGAAATACAAATTACAACGGCTTGCTTGTTTCACTGCGTAAACGATTCTCGAGTGGGTTATCGTATGAAGTTAGCTATACCTTCAGCAAGAACTTTGCGGATTTCGTGGACAATCTGACGGGCGGCTCAACGCCTGCAAACGCGTATAACTACTCTCTGGAGCGTAGTTTCTCGCCCTTTGACGTGACACATCGCTTCGTAGGCAACGCACTCTGGAATTTGCCTATCGGCGAACACGGGAAGATTCTGAATAACGGCGGCTTGCCGAGCCGGCTCATCGGCGGATGGCAATTCAACGCGATTGTAACGCTCGAAACCGGCACACCTTTCACCGTCACAGCGCCCGACGAGAGTGCAACGGGGCCTAATCATCAAAGCCGCGGCAACTGCACCGGCAATCCGTACGCCGGCGCGAGCACAAATCCGTCGAAGATCGTGGGAACTGCCGCGCCGGGGTTCTACCTTAACCCGGCGGCATTTGCGATTCCCGCTCTGGGCACCTTCGGAAATTGCGCGCCGAGGTCGTTCCATGGCCCTGGTTTAGAAAACGCCGATTTGAGTCTATTCAAACAATTTTTACTGACCGAGCGATGGAAGCTTGAATTCCGGAGCGAGTTCTTCAACGCGTTCAATCATGCGAACTTTACAAACCCGAATTCGAGCATTTCCCCGGCTTCTATTGGCTCCTTCGGGAAGGTCTTCAATACGGTGACCGATCCGAGAGAGATTCAGTTTGCGTTAAAAGTGTATTTTTGAGACGCGGCTCAGGCCGGAGAAAAATCCATGAAGTCTTCCCTTGCTTTGTTTGCGATGGGCTGCGCCTTCGCACAGTTGCCGTACTCCACCGCGATTCAGCCGAGTGTGAACGCACACGAGATCGCGATCAATCGCGGTTCGACGGCGGTGTGGCAGAGTCTCAAAAAATTGCATACGCGCGCCAGCCTGATCATGATTACGGCGCACCCGGATGACGAAGACGGCGGCATGCTGACCTATGAATCGCGCGGACAGGGTACCCGTGTCGCGCTTCTGACTCTCAATCGCGGGGAGGGCGGCGCGAACGTGATGTCGCCCGATTACTTCGATGCACTGGGTCTGGTTCGCACCATGGAACTGCTCGCCGCCGACGGCTACTACGGTGTCGATCAGTATTGGACGCGAGTTGTAGATTACGGCTTTTCGAAGACCAAAGCTGAGAGTATCAGCAAGTGGACTCATGACCGTGTCCTTTATGATGTCGTGCGCGTGGTTCGCATGGTTCGTCCGCTGGTGGTGACCTCCGTGTTTGTAGGCGGACCAAGCGACGGTCACGGCAATCACCAGACCGCCGGCGCCATGGCCCAAGAAGTCTTCAGGGCCGCCGGCGATCCGAACATGTTTCCAGATCAAATTAAGGCCGGACTCAAGCCGTGGACGCCCCTGAAGGACTACGTGCGCGCACCGTTCGGCCGCAGAGGCGGCGGTAGCGGTCTCGCCGTGAACGTTGAGATACCGGAGGGCACATATGATCCCGTGCTCGGCATGTCGTATGTGCAGATTTCACGCGAAGGTCTCGGCTTTCAAAAATCACAGAACGGCGGGAGCTCTATCCCGCAAGCCGGCGAGATGCCGAGCCGTTATCATCGCTTCGGTTCTAACATTCAGGCGGCCGACAAGGAAGAAAGCTTTTTTGATGGAGTCGACACGTCTCTCCTGGGGATAGGGACGCTCGCGGGAAATGAGAACAGTGGGTTCTTAAGCGAGGGTCTGCGTGAGATAAATGCATCCGTGGAAGAAGCCACTTCGAAATTTTCCGCAGCACATCCGGAAATGACGGCTCCTGCGCTTGCCGCCGGGCTTAAAGCGACTATTGCCCTAATCGACCGGCTCAATAAGAGCAATCTGCCGGAAGATGCGAAATACAACGTTCGTCATGAGCTTGAAATCAAGCGCGTTCAGTTCAACGATGCACTTGCTGAAGCTTTAGGTCTTTCCGTCGCAAGCACAGTTGCACCGGCGACCGAACCTAATCCTTTGATGGTCATGTTCATGGGCCCTCCGGAAACATTCCGTGCTGCTATTCCGAATCAGACATTCGGCGTAAACGTGCATGTGGTCGATCAAAGTCCGACTTCGGTTGAGCTGAAAGGTGTCACGGTTCGCTCTTACGAGCAAAACCAGCAATGGGGAGGCGAAGCGCAGCACTCGTCTGTACCAAGCTCGCTTTCGAACGATAAGCCTGTGGATGTGAAATTCGTGGTGCATGTTCCGGAGAATGCAGAATTCACTCGTCCCTACTTTACGCGGCCTGACATCGAGCAGTCCTATTACGACGTCGAGGACAGGCGGTTTCTCAATAGACCTCTGAAGCCATATCCGCTGGCGGCATGGGCTGAATTCGGGTATGATGGCGCGCCGATTCGCATTGGCCAGTATGTGCAGACCGTTCAGCGCATCACGGGACAAGGAACGGTGTTGCAGCCGCTAACGATCGCGCCCGCCATCGGTGTGGCCATTGCGCCGCGAGCAGGGATCGTTCCTTTGAATGAGAATTCGTTTCCGGTGACCGCTGTCGTACACAGCAACGTCAAAGGATCCGCGAAGGGCACGGTCCGCTTGGAGCTGCCGGAGGGCTGGAGGTCACAACCGCAAGCGACTGAATTTTCGACCTCCGACGATGGCCAGGATCAATCGGTCACGTTTCAAGTCTCTCCGGCAAACCTGTCGGAAAAGCCATACCGTGTCACGGCAGTAGCAGAGTATGACGGCCGCCGCTACGCGGAAGGCTATGCCGTCACGGGTTATCCGACGCTTCGACCGTACTTTCTTTACAGGCCTGCCACATATCGGCTTTCTGGAGTGAATGTGAAAGTAGCGCCGGATTTACGAGTCGGATACGTCATGGGCAGCGGCGACGACGTTCCTTCCTCGCTCGAGCACCTGGGCGTGCACGTTACGTTCCTCGGTCCGGCTGATGTCGCCAGTGGCGACTTGAGTAAGTACGACGTAATTTTGCTGGGTGTCCGCACTTACGCGGCTCGCGACGACTTACGCGTTTACAACAGCCGGATTCTCAATTACGTCAAAAACGGGGGCGTTGTCATCGTTGAATACAACACGCCCGAATACGATCGTAACTACGGGCCATATCCGTACAGTATGACTTCGAATCCGGAAGAGGTCACGGACGAGGCATCGAAGGTCAAAATTTTGGAGCCGTCGAATGCGGTATTCAACTGGCCGAATAAGATCACGGAAGCCGATTTCGGCGGCTGGGTGGAAGAGCGCGGATCGAAATGGATGAAGACCTGGGACTCGCACTATCAGGCTCTGCTCGAGACCCACGATGAAGGGCAGGAGCCGCAAAAGGGTGGTCTCTTGTATGCCAAATACGGCAAGGGCTTGTATATCTACAACGCGTATGCGTTTTATCGCCAGTTGCCGGAAGGCGTGCCGGGTGCGTACCGGCTGTTTGCGAACCTGATCAGCTTGCCTAAAAATCCTCAGCGGTAGGCATGAAGAGCGCCGCCGTGTGAAGCAGTTGGTCGAGCGCGAGCGCGAGTGCGCGGCGATTGAAGCGTTGCTCGAGCGCGGATGCGGGCTTCTCGTAATCGAGGGCGGGGCGGGCATCGGCAAAACGTCGCTGCTGGATGCGGCCTGCCGGCGGGCGGACGAGTTAGGTTGCGAGATCCTACGTGCTCGTGGTTCGGAATTAGAATCAGATTTCGCGTTCGGTGTAGTACGCCAGTTGTTTGAGCGCCGTATAGCCCGCGCGGACGCGCAGGAGCGCGACGGATTGCTTGCGGGGCCTGCAGCGTCGGTGGGGCCGCTGCTCACGGGCCGGCTCACAGGCACTCCAGAGCGAGACACTCTTTTTGCCGTGTTGCACGGTTTATATTGGTTATCCGCTAACCTCGCCGCCAACCGGCCGCTATTGCTCGTCGTCGATGATGCTCACTGGGCCGACGAACCCTCGTCGCGCTGGCTCGCATATGTGGCGACACGGCTCGAGGGACTCGCGCTGGCAGTGATAGTCGCGCTACGACCGTTCGAGCCAACCGCTATGAGCCGGCCGTTGCTGGCCTTGCGTACCGAGGGAACCGTGGTGCGGCCCGCGCTGTTGAGCCAAAGCGCGGTTGGGACGATCGTCCGCGACACAGTTGGCGACACGGCGAGTAACGAGCTCTGCGCGGCAGCCTGGACCGCGAGCGGCGGCAATCCTCTCTATTTGACGGAACTGTTACGGTGGATGGAAGTCGAGGGCCGGCAGGGATCGAACTGCCGGCCTTCCGAACTGCTCGCCGGCG
>JAFAQG010000170.1 GCA_019246575.1 Acidobacteriaceae bacterium | reverse complement strand
CTATGTGCGCCTTTGAAACGCCGATGGTCGCACACAGTGGGCCGCGCAGCGTGATTCCCTCCTCGCTGATGCATCACCCGCAGCATCTACATCAATAACACGTGTTTTGCCTTCCCTCGCTTATGTTAGCCATTCCTTAAGATTTGCCATTATGACTATGTCCAAAATTTCTTAATTTGCAGATTTGCTGGACAAGAGGCCTTACGAAAGTTACGGCTCGTAATAGCCTGACCGTGCGGTAACTCTCAGGTCGCTGCGTCGCAGTCTGACTGTGATTGGGTGATACAGTTTGGGCTGTTCTCGAACGCCCCGCGGATAGAAACCGAGCAGGTATTGTGTTCGCAGCTCGCGAAGGATGCTAGCGAACGCCTCATCGAGCTTATCGAATCCTCCAGGATAAAAAATTTCTCCCCCGGTCGCGGAGGCTAACGTTGCGAGAGCATGCTCGCCGCCCACGTTGCGCCCGGCATCGTTCTCGATCGGAACCACGACGATGGGATACAGAACCGCGTCGGCTTGCTGCGCGGCTTTCAAGGCGTCTTCGAATTTTTTGTAACTGGTCGTATCGCCCCCGTCGGTCACGACGACCATAACGTGCCGGCCTTCGCGCCCTTCGAGAGTGTCGCTGGCGAGATAAATGGCGTCATACAGCGAAGTTCCACCTTCGCCTTTCAATGCGTGCAGCACTCGCTCCGCTCGCTTCTGGCTGCGCGAATAGTCCACTTCCATATTCGTGCGCCAGTTAAAGCTGAAGAGCGCGAATGTGTCCTCGGGATTGCCCGCGCGAAGTAGCGTCGGAATGAATTTCAGGACGGAATCGACTTCGTAGTGCAGGTCGATTTGCGTGCTTCCGCTCGTGTCAATCAGCAGCGCGACGGAGAGCGGCAAGGAGGTGTTGCGCTCAAAAACCGAGATGTTTTGTGCAACGCCGGCATCGAGCACCTGAAAGTCGTCCTTCGACAAATTGGTGACAGGCCCACCGTTTTGATCGCGGACCGACACTAGTAGCCGGACGAGGTTGACCTTAACCGAGAACGTCGGCTCATCCGGGCCACTTCTCTCAGCAGGCTTAAACTGCGAGCCCGCTGTAATGCTAAATGAGAAGAGCGCTATCAGAACGCACGTAATCGATCTGAGTGCATTCATCCGCTGGATGCACCTGCGAGCAACCGCTCGTCCCACTCGCCGTCGACCCAGACGGCTCCATCGGCAAAGAACTCTTTTTTCCAGATAGGAACTTCCCGCTTCAATCGATCGATGCCATGAAGCGCGGCTTCGAAAGCAGGTCTGCGATGGGACGCCGTCGCGATCACAACCACGCTGGTTTCGCCGACATCGAGCCGGCCGAGCCTGTGCACGATACCCACTCTGCCGATATCGAACTGAGCCGCGATCTCCCGGCCGATGTGCGCCATCTGTTCGACTGCCATCTCTGCGTAGCATTCATATTCGAGAAAGGCCGTCGCACGCCCCTTGGTGTTGTTGCGGACGACGCCTTCGAACACCACCACCGCTCCGTCTTCGGGACGTTGCAGCGCACGCGCCAACTCGCTCGAGCAAATCGCATCGCGCACGATCGCAAACACATGTCCTGCAGCATCTTCGATGCGCGATCCGGACCCGCCGCTCACAGGCGGCAGAAACGCAACCTCATCGTTTTCAGCAAGCGTCGTCTCCGGTTTCGAGAACTCTCGATTTCGCGCAAATAGAATCGACGGACGCCTATCTCGCAGGGTTTCGAAACGTGCCGAATAAGTATCGAACAGGCTCGCCAGCGTCGAATCCGGCGCAACTTCGACCGTCTCTTCAGCGCGCCCGACAATGTCCTTCAGCACGCCAAAGAACAGTACCCTCACCTGCATGCCCAAATGCTAACAGAGGGTGTGCGGCGGGTATATTCGGAGCATGGAAAAGGCCGACGGCACGCGCCCCAAGCACGAAATACGCTTGCGCGTCAGATACGCGGAAACAGACCAGATGGGCGTTGTTTATTACGCGAATTACCTCGTATGGCTTGAGATCGGCCGCGTCGAGTTCGTCCGTTCGCGCGGTTTCAATTACAAGGATGTGGAAGAGCAGGAAGGGCTGTTTCTTGCCGTTACCGAATCGAACTGCCGTTACCTTTATCCGGCGCGATATGACCAGGAAATCGTCATCCAAACCGAGGTATCGAATTCCGGGCCACGCTTCATCGAATTCACGTACGAGATCCGCTCAACAGATCCCGACCGCTTACTCGCACACGCCACCACCCGGCACGTCTGGGTCAATCGCGAATGGCGGCCCACGCGTCTGCCTGAAAAGTATCGCAACGCGTTGTTCAACGCCGGCTGATGCGGTCCGGGCATACAATTAGCGCGCGCCATGCCCAATTCCGAGACTGCTTTCGTTTCGCCGTATCAGACACGCAACGCAATGAAGGAATTCTGGAACGCATGGTGTACGTGCCAGATGAACGTTCTTTATCACCGACGAAGAGCCGGCGTGTTCCATAGACGAATCCGGCTACTCGATATTTGCTCTCTTTCGCTGGCTGCAGTAGCCGGACTGGGAGTTCTGGCGGGAATAAAAGCAATTCCAGATACGGTCTGGGCAGTCATTGCGTTTGCATCCGGCATTATCGGCCAGCTTCGCTCCATATTTCGATGGCCGGACAACACACAGGAGGAGCAAGCGCTCGAAAACGACTACATCTCGGTTCTGGTGCTCCTGAAAAGATTTTTGGACGATGCAAAGCACTTGAACGGCATTACTGATGATCTTTTCGCACATCAGTTCCAACGCGCACTAGAGCGATTCAATAGCCTCACTCTAGAGCGAGACAAGACGGATTACAAAAATGAAGAGACGGAACCTCTCTGGCGCGAAGTGCTGGAGCAATTCCCACCTACGGACCAATGGATGCCGGACTCTGCAATAGAATCGAGAAAGGAGGATGCGAATATCGATGGTTAACGAGAAAACTGTTTGTCGGGCCAACCCGCCGCATCCTTGGCCCGAGCCTTCGCCCAAACCGCCCGGCCCTCAGAAGTAGGCGACAACATT
>JAFAQG010000413.1 GCA_019246575.1 Acidobacteriaceae bacterium | reverse complement strand
GGCGATAATTGATCAAGAACCCTAAGTTTTTTGCAACGAGGACCGCTGGGTCCAGACGAGAACCATGCTCCTAACAAAAGAAGAACGCGAGACGGACCTCAATCCGCAGGAAACGTCAGAATGGCTTGAAGCGCTCGACCAAGTAGTAGACGAAGCCGGACCCGATCGCGCGGCGTATCTGCTGCAGCAAGTGCTGGCTCGCGCCAGAAACTTCGGCGTCACTCCAGCTCAGGAGATGACGACGCCTTACGTCAACACGATTCCGCCCTCGGAGGAGGTCCCGTACCCCGGTGACCGTAGCGTAGAACGAAGTATTAAAAGCCTGATTCGCTGGAATGCGGCGGCGATGGTTGTCCGCGCCAATAAGTACGACGCCAACATCGGCGGCCACATCTCGAGTTATGCTTCCCTCGCAACCCTGAGCGAAGTGGGGTTCAACCATTTTTTCCGCGCCAGCTACGGCGACGAGCCGGGCGATCTCGTTTACTACCAGGGCCACGCCTCGCCCGGTGTTTACGGACGTGCGTTTCTGGAAGGACGCCTCACCGAAGAGCATCTCCTGAACTTCCGTCACGAGTTGCGCGATCACCCCGGCCTCTCTTCGTACCCGCATCCCTGGCTGATGCCCAATTTTTGGCAGTTCCCAACCGTGTCCATGGGCATCGGCCCGATCAACGCCATCTACAACGCGCGCTTCCTGCGTTACCTTGAAAACCGCGGCATACTGGCGAAATCAGACCGCAAAGTCTGGGCATTTCTTGGTGACGGCGAGATGGATGAGCCGGAATCGACCGGAGCGTTGCATATTGCGACGCGCGAGAAGCTCGACAACCTGATCTTCATCGTGAATTGCAACCTCCAGCGGCTTGACGGACCCGTGCGCGGCAACGGCAGCATCATTCGTGAGCTCGAAGGCATTTTCCGTGGCGCCGGCTGGAACGTGATCAAAGTTATTTGGGGCAGCGATTGGGATGATCTGCTGGCCCGCGATACCACGGGCCTTCTGCTGAAGCGCATGGAAGAGTGCGTGGATGGCGAATATCAAAACTACAAGGCTCGTGGCGGGGCGTATACGCGCAAAGAATTCTTCGGCAAATATCCGGAGCTGTTAAAACTCGTGGAGCATTTGAGCGATGAACAGATCGCCCGCTTGCGCCGCGGAGGCCACGACCCCGTTAAGGTTTACAACGCATTCAAGCGCGCTGTGGAACATAAAGGACAGCCGACCGTGATCCTGGCGAAGACGGTCAAAGGGTACGGGCTGGGCGAGGCGGGCGAAGGAAAGAACATCACGCATCAGCAGAAGAAGCTGAACGAGGATGAGCTCTTTTACCTGGCCAGACGCTTCGATCTGAATCTGACAAACCAGCAGATTCACTCCATTTCGTTCGTGCGGCCGTCGGAAGACAGCGCCGAAATGAGGTATTTGAGAGAACGCCGCGAAGCTCTGGGCGGCTATCTGCCCGTACGGAACCCGAAGAGAATCGAGTTGAAAGCGCCGGCTCTCGAAACGTTTAATGAAACGCTAGGCGGTTCGCGCGGACGGGAGGCTTCGACTACCACCGGCCTGGTATCCGTCCTCAAAGCGCTCTTGAAAAACCCCGAGCTCGGCAAATACATCGTTCCCATCGTTCCTGACGAGGCGCGCACGTTCGGCATGGAATCCATGTTCCGCGAACGCGGCATCTATGCGCCCACGGGCCAGCTGTACACGCCCGTGGATAGCGATGTTCTGATGTATTACAAAGAGGCGAAGAACGGACAGATCCTCGAGGAGGGCATTACGGAAGCGGGCAGCATGGCTTCTTGCACGGCTGCCGGCACCGCGTATGCCAATCTCGGTTTGCCGATGATTCCGTTTTTCATCTACTATTCCATGTTCGGGTTTCAGCGTATCGGCGATCTCATCTGGGCATTCGGGGACTCGCGCGGAAAAGGTTTTCTGGTCGGCGGCACCGCGGGACGCACCACGCTGCTCGGCGAAGGCCTGCAACACGACGACGGGCACAGCCATGTCCTCTCCAGCGTGTATCCCACCTGCATCAGCTACGACCCGGCTTACGCCTACGAAATCGCCGTCATCGTACAGGACGGCATCCGCCGCATGTACGAGAACAACGAAGATCACTTCTTTTATTTGACCGTCTACAACGAAAATTACGTGCAGCCGCCTATGCCGCAAGAGGACGGAATTCGCGAAGGGATCTTGCGAGGCTTGTATCTGTTCAAACGCAGTCAGACCGGTCCCGCGCAAGTGACGCTGTTCGGAAGCGGCCCGATCTTGAACGAGGCGGTTAAAGCCCAATCTATGCTCGCAGAAAAATACGGAGTCGGCGCCGATGTCTGGAGCGTAACCAGTTACACGGAGCTTCGTCGCGATGCGTTGAATACCGACCGGTGGAACCGTCTGCATCCAGGCCAACCGGAGCGCAAGCCGTATTTGTTGCAGGCGCTCGGCAACATCGAAATGCCGATTATCGCAGCAACGGATTACATGAAGATAGTGGCCGACCAGATCGCGCCCTGGCTCCCGGGTCGTTTGACTGCTCTCGGAACGGATGGCTTTGGACGCAGTGATAATCGGGAGCATCTGCGTCGGTTCTTCGAGGTCGATGCCCAAAGTATCGCGGCCGCGGCTCTGTCACGCCTTTCGCGATGGGGGCGCTTCGAATCCGGCCAGGCGCGTCAGGCTATTCACGATCTCGGTCTGAAAGCGGACAGCATCGATCCCGCTCTGGCCTGATCAAAACGCGAATTGATAGTAGTTATTTACTAAATCGTCTGTTAAGACAACATTGCGCCTCGGTGCTTTTCGGTGTAACCCGGTTGGTCCGGTAGCACGTCTCTTTTGATGAAAACGGCGCATATGCTCTTCGGTGTGTGCGCCCGGTGTTGGGTATGCGCTTAACAGCGCACCCAATCAGACGGGTCTTCACGCATTCTGCCGCGGTTCTGAATTAGCCGCAGGCTATCTTATTTGCGTGTCGCTACAAACTTAATTGAGGAGAATTGTCTGTCTATGAAATTGCTTCGTGGATCTATTCCATTGTTATGTCTGCTGTGTTTTGGCGTAACGCTTGCTAATGCCCAAAATGGTCTTGACGCTTACTTCGGTGTAGGAACCGCTCAAGCTCCCTCGAGCGGCCAGAGCTTACAAACTTTTGGTACCTCTCAGACCTTCACCACACCCACCCTGAACGGCACGTTCGGCAAACTGGGCGCGGACTTAATGTTTACCCCGCATTTCGGCGTCGGCGGCGCGGCGGATTGGCGTTTTAGTCAGGCTCCCTACGCCGGCCTGAACTACCGCCCGACGTTTTACGATTTCTATGGCATCTGGGAACCGACTACTCGCCTGAAGCGTGTGGTACCCCAGTTTGTCGGCGGCCTCGGCGCGACTCACCTGTCGTTCTACTTGCCGCAATCGAGCTGTAATGCATTCACGGGGTGCTCAAGCTCCAGCACGCTTGTAACGTCTGCGAACCACTTCCAGACTCACATCGGCTTCGGCCTCGGCTTTTACGCCACCCAGCACGTGTTCTTCCGACCGCAGATCGACGCACACTGGGTCGACAACTTCTTCCAGTTCGGGAGCAACTGGGTACCCGAGTACAGCTTATCGGTCGGCTACCGCTTCGGCGAACACTAATCTTCGGCTTCAACCCGCACTTCGCGTGACCATCCAGGCCCTGGGATTTAACTCCCGGGGCTTTTTCTTTTGCGGCCGGCCTCAGAACGGAACGTCGTCGTCCGTCACACCCATTCCGGAATACGGATCCTCCTCCGGCGCGGCGCCGGCCTGGCCAGCCGCCCTGCCGCGAGGCGTCGTACTAGAACGCGCCCCGGCATGGGCGCCGCTGCCCTCAAATCCTCCGCCTCCTTCGGCTCTCCCGCCCAGGAGAATGATGTCTTCGGCGACCACCTCCGTCGTGTAAACCTTTTTACCGTCCTTGTCGTCGTAGCTGCGAGTCTGAAGCCGGCCCTCCACATACACCTGTTTACCCTTAGTCAGGTAGTTGGCGAGGTTCTCCTGGCGCCAAACCACAACGTTCGTCCAGTTGGTTTCTTCCTTCCACTCGTTGCTCTGCTGGTCCTTCCAACTTCGTGTTGTTGCGACCGAAAAACGCGTCACCGCAGCGCCGCCAGGTGTAAACTTGGTCTCGGCATCGCGACCCAGGTTGCCCACCAGAATCACTTTATTTACGCTTCGGGAAGCCATAATCACTCGCAACTCTAGCACATGCCCGCCTGCAAATTTTCGTAAGAAAATTCTTGCGAGTTGAGCACTCATGAGGCATCTAACGGGCGAGAAAAATTTTGTACAGCGGCTGCCCACCAAGGCTGCGGTTCTAGTACAAAATATTTCTTCACCTCTGGCCCGTTGAAGGGTAAGATTGGAGCTATCGCCGTGCTGGGCTAACGCCCCCGGCAAGACAATTGGGGAATATGGCATCGCGGTTTGGCCAATGGTGTTCGCCTGCCGGCCATGGATGGTTTGGCCGGTGGGTTCTGCGCGGGCGTCCCGCTCTCCTTCGCGTTCTGGGTTCCGTTCTCCTGGTGTCGAGTGCGCGGTCCCAGGTGCTCTTGCGGCCTGCCCAGGCCGGTGAGGCAGTGAATCTGATGCCTTCGGATCTTGCGCTGCTCGAAGCCGATGACCTGCGTCGGGATCTGCCGTGCACCGTCGTGCCCCGGAAGCCTGAACTGGGTTTCGATCTGCGGTTTCACACGGGCTTCGATACCAATGTGCCTCTACGCGAACTGGCAGGAGCCGGTGACGTCCTCACTGTCATTTTCCGGGCCTATCCCGAGGCCGATAAATCGAAAACGGCCTATTTTGTTCAGCATTTCCGAGTTCCCGACATTTCCGAAGACGCCAAGGGGGAGGCGCTTCTCCAGGGCTCAATCGATGTCGGACAGGGCACGTACCATATTGACTGGCTCATGCGCGACCGCGCCGAGCGCGCTTGCTCTTTCCGCTGGGATACCGAAGCTGCCTTAAGCCCGAAGGAAAAGCCGATGCCGCTGTTCATCAAAGTCAACGAGATCGCGGAATCGACGCCCGAGCCCTTCGTGAACGATACGATACCTCGCCCGCAGCTTGCTCGCGACCAGAAGCTCAATATCAAGTTGCTCGTCAATTTCGCTCCCCAGGTCCAGGGCTCCTCTTCGCTCGATCGATCCGATACGGAAGCGCTGGTGAGCATCCTCAAGACCATTGAGCGCGATCCTCACATATCCCGGATCTCCTTGGTCGCCTTCAACATCGACCAGACCCGGGTGGTGTACCGGCAGGATGCTGCCGACCAGATCGATTTCCCGGCGCTGGGGAAGGCGCTCCATAACATCCAATTGGGGACGGTAAACTTAGCCCAGCTGAGCGCGAGGCACAGTGAGACGGACTTCCTGGAAACCCTGATCGAGACCGAAATGGGCACTACGTCGCATCCCGATGCGGTCATCTTTGCCGGGCCGAAGGCAATGCTGAACGCGGATGTACCCCAAGAGGACCTGCGGCGCATCGGAGATATCGAGTGTCCGGTGTTTTACTTGAACTACAATTTGAACCCGCAGGCTGTCCCGTGGAAAGATTCCATCAGCCATGCCATCCGGGTGTTCAAGGGTACCGAGTACACCATCTCGCGGCCCCGCGATCTGTGGTTCTCGACGACCGAGATGTTGTCGCGCATTGTCCGCTCGAAACGGGATCACCCACTCGCGACCGCGGTTTCGGGAAATCCAGCCGTTCAGCGCTGAGATCGAGCTACCTGGCCCGATTTCCCATCGGGATTGGAGGTAAGCTAAATACACGAGGTGAGCTGTCATGACGCCGAGGTTGCTTCGCTGTGTCGTTCCCCTAGTCAGCGTGGTTCTGCTCTCAACAAGCGCCGCTTACGCCCGCCAGTCTCGCGTCGACAATTACAAGAACAACCTGGCCCCTTACGTTGGCTCGCCGGAGCGCGCGATCGAGAAAATGCTCGACATGGCGAATTTGAAGCCGGGCGAAACGCTGTACGATCTCGGGTGCGGGGATGGCCGTATTCTCATAGCCGCCGCGAAGAAATATAGGGCCAAGGCCGTCGGTATTGAAATCTCTCCGCGTCTTGCCAAGCTGGCTGCCGAAGAGGTGAAGAAAGCCGGCGTACAAGATGGGGTGAGAGTCGTACACGGCGATTTCATGCAAACCAACTTGAGTCCCGCGAATGTGGTGACTCTCTATCTCGCTACCACAGCCAACGAGAGCCTCCGTCCGAACCTCGAGCGTTACCTGAAGCCAAGTACGCGTGTCGTATCGTACGATTACCCGATCCCTGGTTGGAAGCCCAAAGATACCTCCGAAACGGAAGGGCGCTTTGGCGCCACTCACACCATCTACCTCTACGAGGTTCCGGATTCGCTCAAAAAGTAGGGCGAGTTGAGTGCCGCCGCCGATCTGGTGGGTATAGGTCTGAATGCGACCGATACCCTCCTCCTTGTCGATGAGTTTCCTCCCTACGCCGGGAAAGTCCCGTTTCAACGGGAACTGCTGAGCCCGGGAGGTCAGGTTGCCACCGCTGTTGTAACCTGCGCGAAACTCGGATTGCGCAGCAAGTACATCGGCACGACAGGCGACGATCTACGCGGCCAAATTCAGCGTGAGAGCCTTCAGGGCACGGGCGTCGATACCAGCGCTGTCATTATCCGCGCCGGCTGCCCCAATCAGACTGCGTACATCATCATCGACGCAAGCACCGGCGAGCGAACTGTGCTGTGGCACCGCGCCGATTCTCTTCGCCTGTTACCGTCCGAGATCCGGGAGATGGACGTTGCGGGTTGCCGGATGCTACACATCGACGGCTACGATACCGATGCAGCGGCTTATGCGGCGGCGATAGCCCGGCGGCATGGCGTCCCTGTTTCTATTGACGTTGATACCGTTTATCCGGGGTTCGACACGGTATTGAAGAACGTCGATTATCTGCTTGCCGGTTCTCACTGGACAGAGAAATGGACCGGTGAACGAGACCCATTCAAGGCGCTCGCGAGATTGCAGCGCGAGTACCGGTTTCGCGTTGCTGCAACGACTCTCGGCGACAAAGGAGCACTCGCGCTCGAAGAAGTGCGCTGGCACTATTCGCCGGGATTCGACGTCCACTGTGTGGATACGACCGGAGCGGGCGATGTATTTCACGGGGCTTTCTGCTATTCAATGCTGTCGGGCATGACCCTGGAGTCCGCGCTCGACTTTTCCAATGCGGCAGCGGCGCTGAACTGCACCGCTATCGGGGCGCGAGGCCACATACCGGTCCGCGAGGAGATAACCGCGTTGATGGAAGCGGCAGCTTTGCGCAAAGTCGGCCGGCATGAAGCAGCCGAGATTCTGGACCGGATGGGGAGTGCCGCTGCAGCCGCAAGCTGAAAGAAATGATTCCCTTACGCGCGCTTCTTTATCGCAGAGGAACTCCGGTGATGACGTTGCTGATCATCACCGTGAACGTGCTTTGCTTTTTGTTTGAAATGGCGCAACCGTTCTATCTCCGGGAGTCGTTCATAGCGCGGTATGCGCTCATCCCCGATCAGCCGCATGCACTGACGTTCATCAGTTCGATGTTCCTGCATGGCAGCCTGCTTCACATCCTCGGGAATATGTGGTTCCTGTGGGTCTTCGGATCGCACATCGAGGACGCGATGGGGCCCGCTAAGTTTCTGCTCTTTTATCTCATCAGCGGCATCGCATCTGCGTTCGTGCAATTCATTGTGTATTTCGGCAGCCCTATTCCGACGATCGGCGCCAGCGGAGCGATTGCGGGCGTGATGGGTGCCTTTCTCGTCCTGTATCCGCGCGTCCGCGTTGTCACGCTGATCTTCGTTGTCATATTCGTCACGACCGTCGACATTCCCGCGGCATTCATGCTGATCTATTGGTTCGCCATTCAACTGCTGAGCGGGCTCGGATCTTTGGCTTCGATAAGCAACGCGCAAGGGATCGCATGGTTTGCTCATGTGGGCGGCTTTCTAGCGGGTATTCTGCTGATCCGGCTCTTCCGCGAGAAACGCGCCCGCTATCAGTATCGCTAGCCATTTGCGGGCATGCACGATCCCAACGAGCCCTTCGAGAATCTACGGCCCCTCGATGTGCTTGCCATCGCTGCCCATCCCGATGATGTCGAGCAGACCTGCGGCGGTACGCTGATTCGCATGGCCGAGCTCGGCTATCGCACCGGCGCTCTCGATCTGACGGCCGGCGATATGGGGACGCGGGGCACGCCGGAGCTTCGGATCCAGGAATCACAGGCCGCCGCGTCGCACCTGCTGCTCGCATGGCGGCAGAACCTTCGCTGGCCTGACGCCCGTCTCGAGAACACAGTGTCGGCACGCATGACTCTCGCCGGCGTCATCCGCCGCATTCGGCCTCGTGTCGTTATCCTGCCGTACTGGGCGGGACGCCACCCTGATCACTACCGAACTACGGAGATCGGCTACGAAGCATGTTTCCTGGCTGGCCTGCAAAAACTCGAAGAGGATACGCCGCCTCACAGGCCTTTCAAGGTTCTGTACTCCAGCCTTTATGCGAACGTCATTCCGTCGTTCGTGGTAGACATCTCGCGCCAATTCGAACGGCGCATGTCTGCGCTGCTTGCGTACACCTCGCAGTATGGCGACCGGGAAGAAGGCGCCGGCCTGTTTCCGTCGCGCAATGAAATGGAGCAGCGTCTGGCCGCCATCGCGCGTTTTTACGGGAACCTGATTGGCGTGAAATACGGCGAGCCCTATATTGTGAAGGAAGCGATACGCATCGACGATATCGTAACCATGCCGGTCAGAAGCATTTAGCGGCTAAGTTGGTAGCCCGAACGCATCATGCACGTTGCGACAAACATTCTCGTCGTCGGCTTTCTTATCTTTGTCGCTCACGCATTCACCGGCATCTTCAGTCGAACGCGGATACCCGACGTTCTGCTGCTCACCATCATCGGTATTTTCCTCGGACCTGTTCTTCGCCTGGTGAAACCCGAAAATTTCGGCGCGGTTGGGCCTGTCTTTGCGACCGTCACGCTGATCATCATTCTGTTCGAAGCCGGCGTTAGTCTCGATCTCGATGTGCTTAAGGGCGCGATTCGTCCCACTCTCACCCTGACGCTGACGAACTTC
>JAFAQG010000412.1 GCA_019246575.1 Acidobacteriaceae bacterium | reverse complement strand
CGTTCCACGTCTCCGGCACCTTTGCCGTATAGCCCGTCCAGCGCAGATTTCCAATCAGCGAAGACTTGCAGAGCATCTTTCTCCGCGATTCTTGAAGCGATTGCTACACTCGCCCCAATCAATCTCCCACTCCGAAAGTGATACACGATGCTCGCGGCATGGCCCGCGACATCCCTTTCATCAAAGATGAGGTCTCTTTCATCCGACTTGTCCGGCTGGCCTTCCGCAGCAATCACCTCTTCCGTGCTCATGCCCCAGTACACATGGCGAAAGTCGAAATCGCGTTTCGGCTCTGCTTGCTGCGATGTTGTTGGTCGCGGCGCTACTTGCTCCGACGTTGTCGGCTGCGGAACTAACTGCGCCTGAGTTGCAGGTTCGAGATGAGCCTGTCGAATTATGTTGAGCTTGCACTGTTTACCGTCCGCATCGATTACGTATAACTTCCCGCCTTCTGCTGAATAATCAGCCCTGTCACCGACGATAAACCGACAACCGTGATCCCGACTCAGGAGAATGCCCGATATCACACCAGTCCTGCTTTGCAGATATGACGATGGTTCCCGTTCGGCGACGTACTCGTACTCCGCTCCCCGGATGATGACGTTCGTATCGGTTACCTGCCTGTGGATGATTCGGATTGTCGACCCACTGGCGACTGCGCCAGGCGTGATGGTCGTGCTGGCGATCTCGCTATCGACGATCTCTCCTGTCTGCCATTGATGGTCGCCTGCCTGAGAAGCGACAGCAAAGATGAATAAGCAGAGGGCAGGTCTCACACTACACTTATCGGCCCAAAAAACTCGACTCAAACCAAATTTGCGTAGATTAATTCAAAACACGGATAGGACGGGCCGCCCCTCGGACAATTCGGGAATGCTCCGGCGTATCAGGTATCCGGCGATTCGTTTCTGGTGCCAGACTTGGCGATGTGGGGAGTTCTGTGGGGACCCAATTTCAATATCGTGATCAGGAACCCACACGCATGATACCGACGCAAAGCGCGCCATCATGCCGATGCTCAACACGTTAGATCACGAATGGGTAGAAATGATCATCCCTGCACAGGGGCCGTTCCCACGACTCTTAATCACTAGGTTGTAGGTTCGATTCCTACCGCGCTCACCAATACTAACCTCGCTGTCTGGGCCCACTTGTTCCGGCCGTTAGCAATTGTCACCATCCATCTTGAGATAACATCACAGGTTAGAAGAAATCAAAAGAGGATCTTTTCGCTGCCGGAAAACACAACTAAACCGAACCCGCCGGCTGCCGGATTTCAGCGATGCTGATTCATCGGCGTTCTCTTCTGCGTTATTCGCTGGCGGGGCTAGGCGCGGCTGCACAGCTTCAAGGTGATATCGATTCGCCTCAGCAAGTTCCCTGGTCTTCTGGAACCGAGCGTCCGAAGACTTCTGCTCCGCCGGGTGCAGCGAACTGTCATCACCACATCTACGATTCGCGATTTCCCGTCGACCCGCATGCGAAGCTCCGGCCCGGCGACGCCACAGTAGCGGATTATCGTCTTCTCGAAAAGCGGATCGGCACAACACGCAATGTGATTGTGCAGCCATCAACATATGGCGTCGACAATCGCTGCCTGCTGGATGCTCTTGCTCAATTCGGATTAGCGAGGGCGCGTGGGATCGCGGTCGTAAATACGGCTGTGAGTGATGCAGAACTGCGGCGCTTGGATGCCGCGGGCGTTCATGGCATCCGTTTCAACCTGGTGCAAGCGGGCGCGACAACGCTGGAGATGGTCGAGCCCCTCTCGAAACGCGTTACCGCTCTGGGCTGGCACATTGAAGTGAATGCGTCGCCCGAGCAGATCGGGTCGGCATCGGGTCTTTGGGACCGCGTGCCGTGCCCTGTGGTATTCGATCATTTGGGCCACGTGCTACGGCCGGAAGAGAACGATCCGGCATTCACAAGCATCAGGAACTTACTTCGAAGCGGGCACGGTTGGGTGAAGCTTTCGGGCGCCTACCTTGATTCGAAGATCGGACCACCAACCTATGCTGATCGGAAGCCAATCGCACACGCTTACGTCGAAGCAGCACCGAAACAACTTGTTTGGGGAAGCGACTGGCCGCATCCGAGCGCCGTTGGCCCTAAACCCGACGATGCCGTGCTTTTCGATCTCTTAGCGGAATGGGCGCCGGATCGCGCCACTCGCGATCGCATTCTCGTCGACAACGCCGCGCGGCTTTACGGATTCTCGTAGCTCGGAGCGCGATCATTTCACAAATCCGAGCCGCTTCAGGTCCGCAGCCGGCATTGGCGGAGTGAATTGCGCCTGACCGAAGCTCTCTTTCACGCGCCCTTCGTCGAGCGCGACGCCAAATGGCGGGTCAACGAATGGAAACACCTTCTTGAGCTTGTCGAGTTCCAGGCTTGTCGCCGCCTTCAGGCGGGTGTCGTGTAGAAATGACGCCGCCCATTGCGGGTTCACTGTCGGGATCGCTACTATTTTCGTTCCATCCCAATCCAAGGTCGACATGAACTTAGCTGCAGCGTCGCAATGCATACACGAGGGATCGTAAAAAAACAGAAATACTTTGCCTTGCGCCATGTTCTCCGGCTTCCCGTCAACAATCACGGGAGTTGGGACTTGCGCATTGTTCCGCTCCGCGGCGTTCACTCCGAAGCTGATGCCGGCAACCACGATCAGGGCAATGAGGAGCACCACAGGGAGTCGAAAGCGCATTACACGCGGCGACCATGCAAAGGCAACCAATGTCAAGATCAACATGACACCGTCAGTTATAAAGAAACCAGGACCAACCGTTCGCTTGATAATCGGGAAGCAATTGCATTCTTGTCCGGCAAGAATGTGATAGTGATAGCCGATCCACGCAATAAAGAAGATCATGAGCGCGGAGGCGATAAATCCACCAGCGCGCCTGAATTGCGGAACGAAGAGGAGGCAGGCAGCGAATAGCTCCATTGTGCCGAGTGCCACCGCGCCGATCACGGCCAACTCCGCCGGAACCTGTGCCTGCTCTAACACTTCTCCGGTCTTGAACGGACTAAGGACCTTCCAACCGCCGGACACCAAGAAAACGATACCCATCAGAACGCCACATATGGCGGCGGCTGTCTGTTTTCCGCGTCTGCTCTCTTCCAATTTGCTCCTTTTTGTTGATTGTATTCTGAGTTCGTGCGCAGCTTTACAGCCGCCTGTCTTCTCGCCGTGAGTGCTATGGCACAGCCCTCTCAAAAAAAAGCCGATTCGCAAGTAAGAGCGATTACTAAGTCAGCAATTCTCATCGATACGCATAACGATATACCGAGTTTTGCCGTCGATGGAATCGACATCGGGAACTCGCCTAAGACGCAGACCGACATCGCACGTCTTAAGCAGGGCGGAGTGGGCGCTGTCTTTTTTTCCGTATACGTCGCAGCGAATTACGTCAACGGCAACCACTCGGCAAACCGCGCACTACAG
>JAFAQG010000409.1 GCA_019246575.1 Acidobacteriaceae bacterium | reverse complement strand
AGCAGCGGAGAAGCGGCGCTTATCTTCAATCCAGGCGGATTCGAGGCCGGCGGCGCATCGTCGGGCTTGTATGCGAATAAGTACATGCCCAGCGCCAGCGATACGCTCACTAAGGTTATAGGGACGCATACGGCGAAAATCGGCTTTTTCTACGAATGGATCCGGAACGCTCAGCCCGCCAATAACAACACGAACGGATACATGCAATTTGTGCCGACCAGCAACGTGAACTTCACGACCGGCAACGCGTATGCGGACATGCTGGAAGGCAATACATCGAGCTTCGCTCAGGCGAATTTCAATCGCATTAATGACATCTCGTATAACACTTACGAAGGTTTCATCCAGGATTCCTGGAAACTTACCCCGAGGCTCACGATAGAAGCCGGCTTGCGAATGACTCACTTCACGCCGTGGGCAGACGACGAGCAATTTGGATATTCAGTGTTCATCCCGTCCGAGTACAAGGGTTCGGCGTGTACCAGTGCTCCTACATTTTGTGGATTTAATTGGCATAGCAGGGAGAGTTCGGTTGCAGTAGGCGGGTTTCCGATGAGAGCCGTGTTTTGGCAGCCGCGGTTCGGGTTGGCGTACGATGTGTTCGGAAAGGGCCAAACGGTGGTCCGGGGCGGTTGGGGACGTTTTTACTATCACAGCGGCCAGTTCACGAGCGGCCTGGATACGGCAGCCGGATCGGCATCGATCACAATTACCCCAAATAGCATCGGCAACAAACAGCTACTTATCAGCGATCTCGCCTCCATTGGATTTAATGGCCAGCCCAGCGCGCCGGGCGCAGTGGATTCGCGAGACGACAAGCAGCCTTATACGGACAGTTACAGTTTCACGATTTCGCAGAGAACTCCGCTGCGAGGGCTACTGGAACTGGGATACGTCGGCAACCAGAGCCACAACTTACAGAGTTCGGGCGGATACGGTAGCAACATTAACCTGGTTCCGGTGGGAGCGATCTTCAAAGCAGATCCAGTTACCGGAAGCGTGGCAGCTAATCCTTCGACCGCGAATGCGAATCATTACCGGCCGTATGTGGGCTATAGCGATATCAATCTTGCAACCAATAACCTGTATTCGAATTACAATGCTTTTCAGCTAACTTGGGCGCACCAAGGCTCGCGGGCCACGATTCAATTGAACTATACATTCGGCAAGGCGCTAGGCATCTGCTGCGGAACGACGCTTGGCGCGCTGGCTGCCACTTACGATCCATTCAATCTGAACAACGACTACGGGCCACAGCCCGGGGACCGTCGCCACTTGTTCAACACGGCGTACTCGATCAATTTGCCGAGCCCGATCCACGACAACAGGATCGCCGCAGGCGTTGTGAACGGCTGGCAAATCTCCGGCATTACCCAATGGGAAAGCGGAGCAAATCTTGTTGCAGCCTCGAGCGGGAACTTCAATCTTAATCTGAACAACGCGATTATCCCCGGAACTCAGAATCTCGTGAACCCGAGCGGCCCGAACGGCATAACAATTTCGAACCAATCGTTGTTAGGCACGAACGCCATCCAGCTGAATCCGATCGTCACATGTAACCCGAGGTCGAACCTGGGTTCGCATCAATGGATCAATCCGAGCTGTTTTGCGCCACCGAGCGCGATTGGGCAGAACGGCCCGACGATACTGCCGAGCGTTTATGGGCCGGCTTTCTTCAATTCAGATTTGGGGCTGTTCAAGAACTTCCAGATTAAGGAAGACATGAAAGTACAGTTCCGAGTGCAGGCGAGCAACTTCCTCAATCACCCATTGTGGTCGATGTCGCAGGGGAACGCACTGAATCTGAGCTTCACGCAGGCGACTCCGGGCGGAGCGATAACGCAGTCGAATCCGCAGTTCGGAACGGCGCAGTATAAGACCGGCCAGCGCATTGTCGAATTGCAGGTGAAGTTTTACTTCTGAAGACTCGACAGATTCGTTTTATAATCGATCATCTTTAGGATGTGCCGTGTTGTCACAGCGGTGTTGTGCGCACAACTGACGTACGCTCAATCCGGCTCGCAAACCCCGCAGGAGCTCCTGAAGGAAGCTGTAACAGCCCAGCAATCGGGGGACGCGGATACGGCCATCCGCGATTACAGGATCATTCTAGAGAAGTATCCCGATATTGCGGAGATCCGGTCGAATTTGGGCGCGGCGCTCGCCGCCAAGGGGCGATATACAGAGGCGATTGCGGAGTACACGCGCGCCCTGAAGATCAAGGCCGATCCGCAGGTCCGTCTGAATCTGGCGCTTTCTTATTACAAGCTTGGTGATCTAAGTTCGGCTGTTTCGGGTTTGATGAAGGTCCGCGACGAAACGCCTGCAAATATGCAGGCAGTTACTCTATTGGCGGATTGCTATCTCAGGCTGGCACAAAACAAAGCCGTTATCGATCTTCTTACACCCATTCAGCGCGCGAACCCTGACGATCGGACTTTCGATTATCTGCTCGGGATGGCCTTGATCCGCGATGGACAGAGTGCGAAGGGGCAGTTAGTTATCGACAAGATACTCAGGAACGGAGATTCAGCCGAGGCTCGCCTGTTGTTAGGCACAGCGAAGTACATGGTGAAGGATTTCTCGGGAGCGCTGCCGGATCTGCAGAAGGCAGCGGAGCTGAATCCTAACCTGCCCGAAGTTAGTGCCTACTATGGTCTGGCGTTATTGTCGACGGGAGACCAGGCTGCGGCACAGAAGGCATTTGAACAAGAGCTGAAAATCGATCCGAATAACTTCGATTCGAACCTGCGGCTGGGCGTGCTTTTGCGACAGCAGGAACAGAATGAGGAGGCGCTGAAGTACTTGCGGCACGCGCTGCAGATCCGGCCGGGGGACTTTGCGGCACGGTATCAGATTGCTTCACTCGAGCTCGCGCAGGGTGAATTAGGACCGGCGTGCCGCGATTTGGAATCTCTAGTCAAAGATGCTCCGGATTTCCTGGAGGCGCACGTGTCGCTGGCGACGGTGTATTTTCGCGAGAAGCGGAAAGCGGACGGCGAACGCGAGCGCGCGATCGTAGCGAAGCTGAACGCGGCGAGGCAGGCCGAGACAGAAATTGCGGGCAAGGCCGCGCAATGACGGGAAGTTCAGCATCGGGAATAGCAGGTCTTTTGCTGCTGGCGTTTGAAGCCGGCGCGGGGGACGGTCGAGCGGCCGAGTCTTTCAGGCAGCTACGCGAGTGTGCGGCGTGTCACCCCGCTCAGGCGAAAACGCACCCGGCAACCTCGATGGCGCACGCGATGGAACTGCCGGGCGAATGCGCGGTTCTGAGAGCTCATCCGATTCTGACGTTTACAGATGGTCCGTACACGTATCGGATCGAGCGAAAGGGAGACCAGAGTATCTATTCGGTGTCCGACGGGGATCGCAGTTTAACTGCGCCGATCGGCTGGGCGTTCGGACTTGGTTCGGCCGGCCAGACCTACGTTTACGAGAAAGGCGGCGAGTTATATCAAAGCCGGGTTAGTTACTATCGCGACATCGATGGCCTTGACCTCACATTGGGCGCGCAGAATGCGAAGCCGGCGAACATTATGCAAGCTGCAGGACAGTTGATGGCGCGAGATGAAAAGGTGCTGTGCTTTCGTTGCCATTCGACGAATGCGGTAGACGGGATGAAGCTAACGCTCGACAGATTGATCCCGGGTGTTCAATGTGAGCGTTGCCACGGCCCGGCAGATGGACATCTCGCCGCGATGAAGAGCAGAGACGAGAAAAGAGCGCGCATGAAGGACTTGCGGGGAATGAGTGCGGAGGAAACCTCGAACTTCTGCGGCCAGTGCCACCGCACATGGCAGGAGATCGCCGGCGCGGGTACGCTCGGTGTGGTCAATGTAAGATTTCAGCCGTATCGCCTGACGAACAGCAAGTGCTACAACGTGGACGACTCGCGAATCGGTTGCTTAGGCTGCCATGACCCGCATCAGGAGCTTGATCGTATGGACAGTAATTACGATTTGAAATGCCAGAGTTGTCATCGCGGCGGGAACTCGGTTACACGCGTTTGTAAGGTATCGCAACGCAATTGTGTTTCTTGTCACATGCCAAAGATCGAGATTCCCGGATCTCATCACAGATTTACGGATCATGAAATTCGGATTGTCCGAGTCAATGAACGTTACCCAGATTGAGGCAGTGATGGCCGTTTTCGTTAGCATTGCTGCGAGTG
>JAFAQG010000394.1 GCA_019246575.1 Acidobacteriaceae bacterium | reverse complement strand
ATCGGCCACGGCGTTATCATTCAACCGCACTAGCGGGTCCTGCGCATCCTTGCCCGGACCGGTAAAACCATTTGCGCCGTTATCGATTTGATTCCGCCGGTTGTGCGCATACCGGAAGAACATCCGTTCCTTCTCGCCGAAATTCTGATCCACGCGCGCAATCCAGTTGCGAAAGTGATCGGAGCTGACGTTCGGGCTTGCAATGTAGTTATTCGTTACCGCGTCGGGGGAGCCGGTGTTCGGCGCCGGATAGGCATTGATGATCGCCTGTCCCGTCGCGCTGAGCCGTCCAGGCGGAATGATGTTACCCGAAAACTGGGTGCGTGTGAAACCGCCCGCGCCGTTCGATGCTGTCGTTAGCGGATCGTAGATATTCACTCCCGCTTTCGAGAAATCGCCTGTCCGCTCCGCTAAGGACGGGACGCTGCCCAGAATGGGGGAGGGCGTCGATTCGATATAGTTCTCCACTCCAAATGCAAAAAATGTCTTATCTTTGCCGTTATAGAGTCCCGGAAGCCACACCGGGCCGCCGATTTCGGTTCCGTATTGATCCAGCTTGTGACCGCCGATGTTTTTCTTCGTGACTGGATCGACGCTGAAGATCGGACGCCCGGCGGCGTTGTTCTGCGTAGTGTTGGCGTCCAACTGATACCGCCTCATGAACTCATACACCGCGCCGTGAAAATCGTTCGTTCCGCTCTTCGTTGTGACATTCATGACACCGCCGCCGGTTCGGCCATACTGCGCGTCATAGAAGTTTGTCACTACTTTGAACTCCTGGGTCGCATCCACGGTGGGAATATAAGCGATGTTCTGGTTGCCGTGCGTTCGGGCGGAGTCGGTGTCGGTGATCGAATCATCGGGCACGCCGTCCAGCAGCCACGAATTCGTCTGCCGCACGCCGCCGTTGATTGAAAAATTCACGTTGTCGCCGTTATCGAAGGGCCGCGTGAACTGTGGATTTCCAGCAAATACCACGCCGGTCGACAAGGTCGTCAGAAAGAACGGATTCCGGCCGTTGATCGGCAACTGAGTCACGCGTAGATTCTCAATCACGTCGCCCCGGGTTGCGGAAGCCTCGAGCAGCGGCGGCGTAGCGGTCACCTCCACCGTGCTCTGCACCTGACCAATCTCCATCGAGAAATTCACGGACAGCTTATCGCCCGTGTGTACCTCAACCTGCGGTCTTACTTGCTTGTCAAACCCGGCAGCCTCCACCGTCATCGAATAGGTACCGGGCACCAGAAACGGAATCGAATACGCGCCTTCGCTGCTCGTCATTTGCGTACTCTCCTGATTGGTGGCCAGGTTTTTGGCCGTGACTTTCGCGTTTGCAACGCCTGTGCCGCTTGGGTCTGTCACAACGCCGGTCACGGTTCCGCGAAACTCTTGAGCAAAAGAAACTGCGGCGAAGGCACAACAAGCCATCGCCATTCCTGCAACACGAAGCGCCATAGTTCACCCCTGAACTGTAATGTTCTTCCTAGCTCTGCAGTGTAATCGTCAAGCATACAGGAGTCAATCGTATACCCGGTAGGCGTTTCAAGCCGTTCGCGGCTCGCACCCAAGTGGGGAAAACGCAAAGTTCTACAGTATTAAGAGGTACTTTCGACGCACCCGCTCGTATGGCAACGGCACGCTCGGCGAGGAGAAGACGCGCACCGCAGTCCCGAACGGCAGCGCTTACTACCCGGCTCGATTCCCCCGAACTTTACCTCAATCCTCACTTGAGCCTGCTCGCGTTTCAGCGCCGCGTCCTCGAGGAAGCACGCGATCCGAATAATCCGCTTCTGGAGCGCGTAAAGTTCATTTCGATCCTGGGATCGAACATGGACGAATTCTTTATGGTTCGCGTCGCAGGCTTATGGCAGCAGATCGAAACCCGCACCACGGAAATCAGCATGGACGGGCGCAGCCCCAGCGAACAGCTCGAGTTGATCCGACACGAGGTCACGAGCATCGTTCGTGAGATCTATCAGGTCTGGCGCGAAGACATCATCCCCGAGCTCAAGGAATCCGGCATCGAGATCTTGGAACTGGACGAGCTGAATGCCCAGCAGAAGACCGCGATCGATGATTATTTTCGACGCATTCTGTACCCTGTCCTCACGCCCTTAGCCGTCGATCAAGGCCGGCCTTTCCCCCACATTTCAAACCTCAGCCTTAATGTCGCGGCGATGGTGAGCAACGGCGATGGTGTGGAGCGCTTCGCACGCGTCAAAGTGCCTGATTCACTCCCGCAACTGGTCCCTATACCTTCGCGTGCAGGGGAACTGGCGTTTGTTTGGATCGAACAGGTGATTATCGCGAACCTGCGCATGCTGTTTCCGGAGATGGAAATCCTCCAGGCTGATCTGTTTCACCTTACGCGCGACGCCGAACTCGCCATCCAGGAACTCGAGAGCGACGACCTTCTCGAGAGCGTGCAGGAGGCAGTCTGGCGAAGGCGCTTCCGCGATGCGGTTCGGCTGCAGATCAATGCCGGAATGCCGCAGAGTTTGCTCGATCTCCTCACGACAAACCTGGAGCTGGACCAGAACGATGTTTACCGCGTCGACGGCCCCATCGACCTCAGCCGCGTTCGAGCGCTTCTGAATATCGACAAATCTGCACTGAAGGATAGGCCATTTATTCCTTGGACGCCGCAATCGCTTGCGGGCGCATCGGGGCCCGAAATCTTCGCCGCCATACAACAGGGCGACATCCTCCTTCATCACCCCTTCGATTCTTTCCAGCCCGTAGTTGATTTTCTGCGTGGGGCCGCTGACGATCCGAATGTGCTCGCTATAAAGATGACGCTCTATCGCGTCGGCCCGAACTCTCCGCTCGTCGAGGCTCTCCTCGAAGCCAGCCAGAACGGGAAACAGGTTGCGGTCATGGTGGAGCTCAAGGCCCGTTTCGATGAGGAAAGCAACATCGAATGGGCTCAGAAGCTGGAGCGCGAAGGCGTGCACGTTGTCTACGGATTGCCTGGCATTAAGGTCCACGCGAAAATGGCCATGGTAGTGCGACACGAAGGTGATGCAATCGTTCGCTACGTCCACCTTGGCACCGGAAATTACAATCCCTCGACGGCGCGTCTCTATACGGATCTCGGGCTGTTCACTGCTAATGAAGAGATCGGAGCCGATGTTAGCGACCTCTTTAATTTCCTGACGGGTTACTCGGCCAAGAAGTCGTATCGCAAGTTGCTGGTCGCGCCGCATACAATTCGGAGCGGCCTCGAGCGCTTAATCCGTGCCGAGATCGAGCGCCACCAAGAGCACGGCGACGGACATCTTATCTTTAAGATGAACGCACTCGAAGATCCCGGTATGATTCGAGTGCTGTACGAGGCATCGCAGGCCGGCGTAAAAATAGACCTCATCGTGCGGGGCGTTTGCTCGTTGCGGCCGGGATTGCCGGGAATCAGCGAAACCATTCGCGTCGTCAGTATTGTCGGGCGCTTTCTCGAACACAGTCGGATTTACTATTTTCAGAACGGCGGCGATGAGCTGGTTTACGTCGGTAGCGCCGATCTGATGCCGCGCAACCTCAACCGGCGGGTGGAAGTTCTGTTTCCCATAGAGGACCGGAAGCTAGTTCGCAGGCTGGAGCGCATTCTGGACAAGTATCTCGAAGACGACGCAAACGCCCGAATTATGCGGCCCGACGGCACGTATATCCGCCCCACTCGCCAGCATGGGAGAAAGCCCCTGAGCAGCCAGACGTCGTTTCTGAAACGTCGCGAGGCGTGAGGGTTTCACTGAATTCATTTGAGCAAGGTATTTCGTTATTGGCTGCTGCTCATGCTGTCGCTGCCCGTTGCCTTGTGGTGGCTCTGGTCCGATTTAAAGCCCGGCGCGACGGCTTGGGCTGCTTTTAAGATTGCCGTCATCATCTCAGCATTGAGTGCGGCAGCAGTGGCGATCCACCGAAGGGTGTTGCACAGGCTATCCGGTGCTCTGCAGCGGCTCGAAAACTTTGTTGCCGCCGTGCCGCGTTCGGACGCACAGCTCGCGGAGGACGGACCCATCGAGTTGGAGCACCTCTCACGTGCGATGCGAGCAATGTCTCAGCGCATTCGCGATGTCGTCGAAAGCGTAAATCTCGAATCGACACGAAGGCAGGCGATTCTTGCGTGCATGGCCGAAGCTGTCCTCGCCGTCGACCGCAATCTCAGAGTCGTCTTTTGCAACAACGCATTCTCGCAGGCATTCGTCACGCGGGTACCCGAACCCGAGGGCCGGGCGTTGTATGAAGTGGTGCGGGAGCCTGTTCTTCGGGACGTTTTGGAGCGTGTGGTGCGAACGCGCTCACCCGAGAAAGCCAGCTTTCAATTCCCTACAGCAGGCAACAGGTGGTTCGAAGCACGAGCCCTGCCATTCGCTTCTGGACCGGGGCGGGGAGCGGTTATCGTGCTGCATGACACAACCGACATTAAGCACCAGGAACAGATGCGCAAAGATTTCGTGGCCGATGTCTCGCACGAGCTTCGGACCCCGCTCACTGCCATTCGCGGCTATGCGGAAACCTTAATGGACGGTGCAATCGATGATAAAGAAAACGGCCGCCGGTTCGTTCAGATCATCCTTTCGCACGCCATACGTCTCAACAACATTGCGACCGATCTGCTCGTGTTGTCCGAACTCGATTCGAACGCGCCGCCGGAGGCACCGCCGCAGCGCGTTTCCGTGGCAGAGGTTGTCGAGTCGGCAGTCAATATCGTTCAGCATGCTGCATCCTCCCGCGGTATACGGCTGCTTCGCGACTGCCACCACTGTCATGTCACGGGGTACCGGTTCCGGCTCGAACAGGCATTGGTGAACTTGCTCGACAATGCGGTGAAGTTCAATCGAGATAACGGCGAAGTCCGAGTGGACTGCAGCCGGACCGAGGACGGGCATGTAGCAGTCTCGGTTGCCGACACGGGCGTGGGGATTCCGACGAGCGAACTGAAACGGATCTTCCAGCGGTTTTACCGCGTCGACAAAGCGCGAGCGCGGCCTGCAGGCGGAACGGGTTTAGGCCTGCCGATCGTAAAGGAAGTGATTGAGCGAATGGGCGGCACCGTCACGGTTGAAAGCCAGCTTGGGCGAGGATCGAAGTTCACTCTACTACTCGATGCGGCACCCGAGTAACGCGTTTGTAACGCTAGCGTCATCTCGCGTTTACAGCACCGTTCCGATACTGAAGAGACACAATGCGATTGCGCATAGCAGTTCATTTCGTAGTTTCGTTCATTGCCGCGCTACCTCTATTCGCTCAAGTGACATTGACCGGTGCCGGGGCTACGTTTCCGGCGCCGATCTATCAGAAGTGGTTCAACGAGTATCAGTCGATCGGAAACGTGCAGATCAACTATCAACCGATCGGTTCGGGCGGCGGCATAAAGAATGTAACCGAGGGCGTGGTGGATTTCGGAGCAAGCGATGGGCCGATGACGGATGCGCAGATCAAGGAGTTCAAACAGAAGCGCGGATTCGGCATTTTGCAGTTCCCAACGGTCCTGGGGGCGGCTGTTCCGACTTACAATGTCCCGGGCGTGAATCAACTGAATTTTACGCCTGAGATTCTCGCGGGTATTTTCCTGGGCAACATTAAGAAATGGAACGATCCTACAATTGTTCAGGCGAACCCCGGTCTCAAGTTGCCGGATCTGAATATCCTGGTCGCGCACCGTGCAGAAGCAAGTGGCACCACATACTGCTGGACCGACTACCTTTCGAAGGTCAGTCCGGAGTGGAAAGCGAAGGTAGGCACGAATACGTCGGTGAATTGGCCGACCGGGGTTGGTGGAAAAACTAACGATGGAGTGGCCGGTATTATCAAGCAACAACCCGGCGCGATCGGATACGTCGAGTTGATTTACGCGATCAAGAGTCACCTGGCGTACGGAAAGGTAAAGAACAAAGCGGGCAAGCTCATTAAAGCTGATCTGGGATCGGTAAGCGCCGCAGCAGCAGGAGTGAAAATGCCCGACGACTTTCGCGTTTCTATTACGGATGCTGCCGGTGCGACAGCATATCCAATCTCGACGTTCACGTGGCTGCTGATTCCCGAGAAGATATCCGATCCGGAAAAGAAGAAAGCAATTGTCGGGTTCTTGAAATGGGCCATCAC
>JAFAQG010000389.1 GCA_019246575.1 Acidobacteriaceae bacterium | reverse complement strand
CGGCAGGTGACACAACGCTGCGGAACGCCCAACCTTTATCGGTCGCCTGCAGCAAGGGGCAGGTGGCGGTCGCGCATAATGGCAACCTGACAAACGCGATTGAGCTGCGAAGGGAGTTGGAGCGCGACGGGTCAATCTTTCAATCAACGAGCGATACCGAGGTGATTCTGCATCTTGTCGCACGATCGAGGGAGCGGACACTCGCGGGCGCTCTACGCGACGCGCTGCTGCAGATCGAAGGAGCTTTTTCACTCGTGTTTTTGGCAGAGGATCGCGTCATTGTGGCGCGCGACCCTCACGGCTTCCGTCCGCTTGCGATTGGCCGCCTCGAGCAGCCGGATGGAGAGTACGCAACCGTATTCGCGTCCGAGACGTGCGCCTTCGATTTAATTAACGCAACCTACGTGGGCGATGTGGAAGCGGGCGAGATGGTCATTGTCGGCCCGGAGGGAATGACGAGAGAGCGTTACACGCCGCCCGAAGCTCCTGCCCACTGCGCGTTTGAACACGTCTATTTTTCGCGCCCGGACTCGATCGTCTTCGGCAAGCACGTTGCCCAAACCAGAGAACTGATGGGTCGTCTGCTCGCCCGCGAACATCCCGTCGACGCGGACGCTGTTGTTCCCGTGCCCGATTCTGGTGCGACTGCTGCGATGGGCTACTCGGCCGAATCGGGTATTCCGTACCGTCAGGGGCTGATCCGGAATCACTACGTCGGGCGCACGTTCATCGAGCCCTCGCAGGCCATTCGCGATTTCGGAGTGAAGCTGAAGCTGAATCCTGTTCGATACCTGCTCGACGGCAAGCGCGTGGTTTTGGTGGATGACTCCATCGTGCGCGGAACTACGAGCCGCAAGATTGTGCGCATGGTTCGTAGCGCTGGCGCGCGCGAAGTGCACCTGCGCATCTCTTGTCCGCCCACGATTTCGCCCTGCTACTACGGCGTCGATACGCCTTCCGAGCGGGAGCTGATTGCGGCTAACTACGACCTCGAGCAGATTCGGTCCTACATCGAAGCCGATTCAGTCGCGTATTTGTCGCTGAACGCACTGCGAGAGGCTTTGAACGACACCGATCATCGGTTCTGCTATTCCTGCTACACCGGCAAATATCCGACCCTCGTGCAAATCGACGAAATCGTCATAGCCAAGAGCGGTTGCTGCTAAGAGACCGCGACGGCGTTGGCTTTCTCAGAGGTTTGAAGTTGAGGCGCGATCAACTCGCGGATGTGATCCGTCACTGCGCCTCGTTGTCTCAGCGGCATGTCAGCCGTGTCGATCGGCTTCATTATCCGGAGAACCACATTGCCGGGAGCCGGACTCCCCGAGCCATACGGTAACACTTCCCGCGTGCCGATAAGCGCGATGGGCACGATCGGAACGCCTGCACGGATGGCAATGTAAGCGCCGCCTTCCTTGAACGGCCTGAGTTCTCCGTGCCGGGAGCGGCCACCCTCGGGAAAGATGAGCAACGAGATGTGTCTTTGCTGTATTGTGTCGGCCGCTTTTTGAAGCGTCTTGACCGCAGCCCGCGGGTCCTCGCGCGGAACGGGTATGTGCCCGGCGCGGCTGAGATGCTGGCCCAGAAATGGTATCTGAAACAAACCGCGCTTCGCCAAAAACCGGAACTGCACGGGCACGTGCGCCAGTACAACCGGTGTATCCATATAGCTCGAATGATTGGCGATGAAAACGTAGCTTCCGGCGGGCGAAATATTTTCCAGTCCCTCGACGTGAACCTTAATTCCGCTGACTCGAAGCAGTGTTTTCGCCCATGCGCGCGCCACCCGGATCTGCATCGTACCGGTGTTGTCGAAAAATGAAACGATCAGGCTGATTGTTCCGAAGCAGATGGTTGCTAACACGATCAGCGGATCGGCAATTAGCAAGCCACGCAGCTTGTTCATCCCAAGCTCATTCTACGAGACCGGCACGCGCCTGCCGAGCAGCGCCGCACGCGCTTCCCCGACCAGATACAACGACCCGGTAAAAAAGACGATTGCGTCCTTCGGCGCTGTGCGCGCAAGCTCGACTGCGTTGCTAACATTGCGGGTGACGGACGTGTTTGGATGATCGTGCGCGGCGAGAATTGCCTCGGCACGAAGCGCTCTCGGGAAGTCGGGTGCGGTCACAATTAAATGGTCCGCAAGTGGAAACAAGCGCCCGGTGATCTCTTCGACGGCCTTGTCGCGCATGCCTCCGTAGACCATCCAAACTGGGCGATGCGCGCAGAACTCCCGTATGTAGGCCGCCAGAGTTTCCGCCCCCGCCGGATTATGAGCGCCGTCGAGCACGAAATCCGGATTACGCGAGATGAATTCAAGCCGTCCGGGCCACTGAGCCTTCTTCAATCCGGCTTGAATTGCATTCGTGGAAACGCCTAATTCGCGGCAGGCAGTAATTGCCGTAATTGCATTTTCAACCTGATGCCGGCCGGGTAAGGGGCACTCGTACGGGACGCCATCGATCGAGAATGTGGACCCGAATGCAGTCGCACTTAGTTCGGAAGCATGCGGTGTCCGAATAAGGTTGCAGCCAAGCTCGGCTGCGCGATCGCTCATCACTCGTTCTGCCTGAGGTAGCTGCGGCGAGATCACTACCGGAACTCCGGGCTTGATGATTCCTGCCTTTTCGGACGCGATCGCCTCCAGCGTGTTGCCGAGGAACGCCTCGTGATCGAAACCAATTTGCGTTATGACGCACAGCGCGGGCATGACCACGTTGGTCGCATCGAGCCGGCCGCCGAGGCCAACTTCCAGAACGCTGATCTCGCAGCGGTCTCGAAAAATGACCAGAGCCATCGCGGTGATCGTTTCGAAGTACGACGAATGTGCGTCGATCCGATCTTGTTTTAGTAGCCGCTCGGCCGCTGCGTGCACGACTTCGAACGCAGCCGCAAATTCCGCATGCGTAATCGCACAGCCGTTTATCTGGATGCGCTCTGTAGGCTCAATCAGGTGAGGCGAAGTGAAGAGACCTGTTCGCGAGCCGGACTCTCTCAGCATGCTTGCGATCATGGCGCATGTCGATCCCTTGCCGTTAGTTCCTGCGACATGGACGAATCGCTTGCCATGCTCCGGATTGCCAAGCTCAGTAAGCAGGGTACGGACACGTTCGATACCGAACTTTGCACCCGATCTTAGCTCATTGCCAAGCGCGTACAGATAGCGAACTGAATCAGGATAACTCAAGGCTGCGCGACCGTTTGTCTAGCGCGGTAATGCGAATAGCAGGCCCGAGCCCCGGCGAATACGAACACGCAACCACCCGCCAGCTTCGCCTCGAAAAGCCAGATGGAAGCAACATCTCCAGTCGGGAGAAAAGAGAATACAATGGCGATGGTAGAAACGACTAACCCGCACGCCGCGGCGATTTTCCGGCCAAACTTCCATGCCGTAGCGAACAGATAGAGGAAAGGCACGAATTGAGTAATAACCGTCATGTCGACGGTAATCTGATAGGCGGCGCGGAACGTCTCCCCGAGCTGGCTGAGCAAGAGCAGCACAGCCGCGCCGACACCAAGAAACAAGATGGCGATATACGGCGTTCCGTACTTCGGATGAAGCCTGGCGAATGCGCGAGGAAATAAATTATCGACGCCCAGTACGAATGGTAACCGTGCAGAACCGCCAATGTACGTTCCAAGCTGGCCACCGAGACTGAATAAAATGCCGAACCCCACACAAACCGGCACCCACGACCAACCTATAGTCACAGCTGCTTGCCGGCTTGCTTGCGCCACTCCAATTACAGGACTCACTTGTTCCGGCGGTAACAGCGCAAGAATCGCCCCGGTACCGAACACGTAAAAGATAACGACCAGTAGCGCACTAATCCAGGTCGCGCGGAAGACTGTACGCCGGGCATGGTGAATTTCGCCGGCCAGAATAGGGCTGAGCTCGAGCCCTACCATGCCCAGCGCAAGTTGCGACCAGAAGTTAAGCTTTTCCAGATTCATGCCGGGAATCAGATGAAAGGTTGAAGCCGCGCCTCTCTTGAAAGAACTCGCGAGCGCAGCAAAGACAATGACAATCCATATCGAGTACGCGCCGATGGCGCCGAGATTATCAACCCATTTAGCTGTTCGCAGACCCACATAATTCGAAGCGACAATTCCAGTTAACACGGCCAGCGCGCATGGGATCACGAAACGAGGATTCTCCGCAAGTTCCGCGGCACTGCGGCTGAATCCGTATGTCATCATACCGATCGGCGCGACTAAAGCGCCAGGCAACCAGAAGATGTTAGTCAGGTAATAAAACCATGCACAGGAGAAACCGTGCCACTCACCGAATGCTTCGCGCGTCCAGACATACAGGCCGCCCTCCTCGGGAAACATGCGCGAAAGGTGAGCCACCACAAAAGCCGACGGCGCCAGAAAAAAGATAGCCGCCGCAACCCACAACAAAATGGTCCCGGAGCCTACGTGCGCAGCCGCCCCGATCCAGCGGGTACTGACAATTGCCGCGACGTTGAACAGTACGAGGTCGCGCAGCCCGAGCTCTTTTCGAAGCGCGGGGTAAGTGTCGCTCATGCGAACAGCTATTTGTGAGCCGCCGTTTGCGCCGAACTCTTCAGCATCGGCTTAATCAGATAAAAAATGTCCTG
>JAFAQG010000379.1 GCA_019246575.1 Acidobacteriaceae bacterium | reverse complement strand
TTGCCGACACCCGCGCCGCCGAACAGTCCGATCTTTCCGCCGCGCAGATATGGTTCGAGAAGGTCGATCACCTTGATGCCGGTCTCGAACATTTCGAGCTCTGTCGATTGCTCCTCGAACAGAGGAGCAGGGCGGTGGATAGGCGCCTTCTGCTCGGTCACAACCGGCCCCATGTTGTCCACAGGCTGCCCGAGCACGTTCAGCACGCGGCCGAGTGTCGGTTTGCCAACCGGAATCGTGATGGGCCCACCGAGGTCGTATGCTTTCATGCCGCGAACGAGGCCATCGGTCGGCTCCATGGCGATCGTTCGCACGCGGCCTTCGCCAATGTGCTGAGCCACTTCCGCCGTAATGTCGATTTTCACAGGCACATCGAAGCCCTCGCTCGTGACCTGGATCGCGTTGAAGATTTTAGGGACGTGACCCTCGGGGAATTGAACCTCGACGGTCGGCCCCGCGACCTGAATGACGTGGCCTTCGACTGCACCTTGTGTTGGCATGAATGCTCCAATTCTTTAAACCGGTACCGCGCGCTCTAGATAGCCGCAGCGCCGCTCACAATTTCGATGATTTCTCGCGTGATGCTCGCCTGACGCACCCTGTTCATATTCAGAGTAAGCTTCTGAATGACCTCGCCCGCATTCGAAGTTGCCGTATCCATGGCAGTCATGCGCGCGGCGTGCTCCGCCGAAACAGACTCGAGCATCGCTCGGTAAATGGATAATTCCACGTACCGCGGCAAAAGCGTGCTCAGCAGTTCCACCGGCGGCTGTTCGTAGATGTAATCGATCTGTTCGCCGCCTTCCGGCATTTCAATCGGGAGTACTTTTCGAACGGCCAGGTTGGGACTCATCACCGTCTTGAACTCGTTCACGATAATGTAAACGGCGTCGATCTCCGCGTTCGAGTAGGACTGGATCATCGTCCGTGCGACTCCGGCGGCGTCCTGATAAGAAGGCCTTTCGAGAATGCCCACGTGCTCGCCCGTAATTGCGACGCCGCGTTTTCGAAAGTAATCCCGCGCTTTGCGGCCGACGGTTTCGACCCGTACCTCCACACCCTGACGCTCATCGATGAACCGCTGCGCTGCCCGAAGCAGATTCGAATTGAAGGCTCCGGCCAGGCCGCGATCGCTGCTGACGACTATTAGCTGGATGCGCTTCTCTTCCCGAATCTGAAGAAGCGGCAGATCAGTGACGTCCTCGTTGGCAGCTGCAGCGGCAGCGATGTTCGACAGCACACGATTCATCATTGCCGCGTAGGGCCGGGACGCAATGGCTCGGTCTTGTGCGCGCCGTAGCTTGGCTGCGGAGACCATTTTCATGGCCTTTGTAATCTGCTGTGTGTTCTTGACGCTCCGGATTCGCCGCCGAATGTCAATCAGACTCGGCATTCGATGCTAAGCCTTGCTTTGAAGCTGCGCGGCTTCCTCTGCGGCGTGCGATGGCTCGGTTCCGTTCGGCGCAACGGTCGCTGGAGACGCAACCTGCCGGCGGCCGCCGTCCCGGCTCGCCGGGGTACGCCGGGTCCCGCCCGTCACCGGAGGCTTGCGATCCTGGCGTCCGCCCTCGAACAGCTGCTTGAATTCAGTCAGTGCGTTCCTTAGCTGGTTCTTGATGTCGTCGTTGAGTTCGCGTTTTTCGCGAATGGCCTGGAGGACCTGCGGCTGGCTGTTATCCAAATATTGATAAAGCTCCAATTCAAAACGGCGAATATCCTCAACAGGGAGATTGTCCAGGAAACCCTGCCCGCCCGCAAAAATAATCGCGACCTGCTTTTCGACGGGTATTGGCGAATACGGCCCCTGTTTCAGTACTTCGACCCAGCGCTTACCGCGATTCAGCTGCGCTTGCGAAGCTTTATCGAGGTCGGAGCCAAACTGTGCAAATGCCGCCAGTTCGCGATATTGTGCGAGTTCGAGGCGCAGAGTGCCGGCCACGGCGCGCATGGCTTTCACCTGTGCGCTGCCGCCGACACGGCTGACCGATAAGCCGACGTTGATGGCCGGACGAATGTTCGAATTGAACAGGTCGCTCTCGAGATAGATCTGACCGTCAGTGATGGAGATGACGTTGGTTGGGATGTACGCGGACACGTCGCCCGCCTGCGTTTCAATGAACGGGAGCGCGGTAAGGGATCCGCCGCCCTTTTCATCCGAAAGCTTCGCCGCGCGCTCCAGAAGCCGGCTGTGAAGGTAGAATACGTCGCCGGGATAGGCCTCTCGTCCGGGAGGACGTCGCAGCAGCAAGGAAATTTCGCGATATGCGGCCGCATGCTTCGACAGATCGTCGTACACGCACAGCGCGTGACGCTGCGAATCGCGAAAATATTCGCCGATGGCACAACCGGCATACGGGGCAATGTACTGCATGGGCGCAGGATCCGACGCTGTCGCGCCTACAACGATGGTGTAATCCATCGCACCGTGGTCTTCAAGCGTCTTCACCACCTGTGCGACCGTCGAGCGCTTTTGGCCAATTGCGACGTAGATGCAAACGACGTCCTGGCCTCGCTGATTGATGATAGAGTCGAGGGCTACCGTAGTTTTACCGGTCTGACGGTCGCCAATGATCAGCTCACGTTGTCCGCGGCCGATCGGCACCATGGCATCGATGGCCTTAATGCCCGTCTGTAACGGCTGTTTTACCGGCTGACGGTCGACGACACCGGGAGCGAGACGCTCCAGCGGATTGAAGGTGGTGGTATGGATCTCGCCTTTGTCGTCGATAGGACGGCCGAGGGCATCGACCACGCGCCCGATCATTGCCTCGCCTACTGGAATCGACATGATGCGGCCCGTCCGCCGCACCTGATCGCCCTCTTTGGTATCGCTGAAGTCGCCGAGCAGAACTGCGCCCACCGAGTCTTCTTCAAGATTAAGAGCGATGCCGACCGTCTCCGGGCCGAACTCTACGAGTTCACCGGCCATGACCTTTTCAAGGCCGTAGATCCGCGCGATGCCGTCGCCCACGCTGATGACGTAACCGGTCTCGGATACATTTGCTACCGCGTCGAAGTTCTCGATCGCAGATTGGAGGACACGCGAGATTTCATCTGCTCTGATTTGAGCCATAGAATTTACCTTTTACAAGCCTGCCTGGAGCTGCCGGCGCAGGCCCTCCAGCTTCCCTTTTAACGTAGCGTCATATTGCTTGGACGCCACATTTGCTCGCACTCCCGCAAGCAGTTGAGGGTCTACTTTATACCTGGCTCGAATAAATTTACCGAGCTTCGTTCCGAGAGCCCGCTCAATTTCTTCCCGTTGCGCAGGGCTCAATTCTGTTGCCGAAGTAATGTCCGCGCCAATCCATCCGAGCTTCTCGTCGATCGCCGTCTCGAAGTCTTGTCGGATAGCTTTCAATGCATGGACTCGCCGGTGCGTCACAACGAGTAGTAAGAAGTTGCGGATAATGCGATTCAGACCCAAGTCGTCCGCCAGCTTAGAGACGATGGCGATTTTTCGACCACGATTTACCGCAGGCGAGAGAAGAGCAATTCCCAGTTCTTTGGAACCGACAATCAATGCCTCGGCTTCGCTAAGTTGCTTTAACGCTTGTTCGGGCGATAGGCCCGAATTGGGTGCGAATACCGCGTTTGCCAGAGCGCGGGCATAGTGCTTGGAAAGCGCATCCGTCATCTAAGGCTTATCCCGCTCGACTAAATGAATGAACTCACGCAGCAGTTGGTCCTGTTCCCCCGGTGCAACACGGTCCTGTAGCCTGCGTTCCGCCAGCGATAGCGCCGCCTGCGCTGTCCCCTGTCGCACTTTTCGCACGCCTTCCTGCCGGAAGGCTTCGATTTCCGCCATTACGTTGTGGTGGATGCGCTGAATGCCCTGTTGCGTCTCGAGGCGAACCTTAGCGTGCTCGCGTTCCATCTCGGCGGCTGCCTGATCCCGCATCCGTTTCACCTCTTGCGCAAGCGTGGCCATTTTGCGGTCGATCTCGGAATAACGGAGATCGGCTTCCATCTTCAGTCCGGTAGCATCCCGGATAGCTTTTTGTATGTCTGCAGAGCGCGCGTTGAAAAATGCGGGTGCGTATTTTGCTATCAGCAGCCCCAAGCCGATGGCGAACAGAGCAGTGTTGATTATCTTCCACGGCCCGAACCGGTCCATCAGGGCAGTTTCGTCAACTTTCGATTGCTGAGCGAAAGCTTCAGGGGCGGCAACAGCGAACAGCAAAAGTGTGAAGACGACAGCGATGAAGAGACGGCGACGCACTAGGCAGCTCTCCAGCGCAGTAACGAGTCCGCTATCCTTTGACTTAGCGATTCGACCTGCGCGTTCAGCTGAGCTTCAGCTGTTTGTATTTCTCGCGCGATGTCCCGTTTGGCCTGCTCGATCTGCTTGTCGGCCTCGGCCCGCGCCCCCGCCAACTCTCTTGCTTGTTCGTCCGACCATTGCCGCCGCAACGCCTCGTGCTCCTGATGAATCTGCACTCGCGCTATCTGCAGCGCATGCTCGAACTCAGCCTGCTTACGTTCGGCCGATTCAAAGGCCTGCTGAGCCAGTTCGCGCGCGCCCTCGGTCTCTTTCCTGCGCTCTTCGAGAACTTGGGCCAGCGGCTTGAAATAGACTCGTTTTAAATAGAAAACCAGAAGAACGAAAAAGAAAATCGTCGGCGTGGCCCTGATCAGGAGATCACCGAGTGCTTGGAGAGTAGCTTCCATTCAACTGTTCTTAAGTGGAAACAGGGGATTGCCGGAACGTGGCCGCAGTGGGCACACTAAGAACCTGACCCACTGCCCCTAAACCCTTTACGCTAGCATATGAAAATCTCTCGGGTCAACGAAACCGAGCCCGCGAGCACCCCACCTATTGTGGTGCTACCAACCCCTTGCGAATGGCGAATAACACCAGCTCAGCGGTCCGATGGATGTTCATCTTCTCCATCAAGTTCGCGCGATGCACGGAAACAGTATTCACGCTTAAATCGAGCAGGGCCGCGATCTCTTTGTTTGATTTGCCTTGCGCGATAAGCTGAAGAACTTGCTTTTCCCGGGCGGTCAGCTTTTTGAGTTCGTCGTCCGAGTCGGTGGCGACGTACTTGAGTCCCGATCCAATGAATCGCTTGCCCTGTGCAACGCTTCGGATTGCGCCGACCAGGTCAACGTCGATAGCACTTTTCAGCAGATAACCTTTTGCACCCGCATCGAGCGCGTTGCGCACATAGTTATCTTCAGCGTGCATGCTCAGGACGAGAACCTCGGTGCCGGGCAGGTGCTTGACTATTTCTTTAGTGGCCTGAACTCCATCTAGCTCGGGCATAGATAAGTCCATAACCACCACTTTGGGCTTGAGCTCGGTGGCGAGACGGATCGCCTCGATGCCGTTACTTGCTTCGCCGACTACCTTTATTTGGTCATCGTCTTCGAGTATGCGGCGGAAGCCTCGGCGCACAAGGCTGTGATCGTCTGCGAGCAGAACCGTTATCTCTTCATTCATGAGTCCGAGTAATTACCTCTCCCATTTCTTCGCTGTCTGCCGAGTCAAGCCTTTCGTCCCTCCTGAGAGGCACGACGAGCGTTATCGTTGTGCCCACGTCCGGCGCCGAGCTAACCTTCAGCTCGCCAAACAGAATCTCTGCGCGTTCGCGCATGGCAATGAGCCCCAGACCAGGCCGCCCGGCCTTCTTCGTTTGCGACATGCCGCTCCCGAAGTCGCGAATGTTGATGGTTAACACATCGCTGGAAAAGATCATCTCCACTTCGGCGAACTTCGTCCCGGAATGTTTAGCCGCATTATTGAGAGCTTCCTGAACAATACGGAAGCAGTGAGTCGCCGGCGCGCCGGTAATCGGTATGGGATCTCCCCGGATTACTGCGGTCGTCTTGATGCCGGCTTGACGTTCGAACACGCCAGCGTACCACTCGATGCCCTTGGCTAACCCATAGTCATCGAGAATCGAGGGGTGGAGGGCCTGAGACAGACTCCGCATCTTCTCGAGCGTGGCATGCGTGATTTCGCGGACCTCGCTCAGTTCAGTACGCAGCGGCGAATCCGGAGGTACCCCTTTGCGCTCCGCTCTGGCAAGCATCGCGCCAACAGCGGTTAAGATTTGCCCAAATTCGTCGTGCAGTTCACGCGAGACCGATCGCAAAACCTCCTCCTGAACCGAGATGAGCCGGGCGGCCAGCACTCGGCGCTGCCGCGAGAGTGACTGCAACTGATCGAATAACTGGCGATTCGAGTAGATCAGGTACAAACTCGTTACAACAATCGCGACCATCGTGGCGGTGAGAAATACATACGTATCCTTTTCGGCCCGGTCGTAGATGGATGCGATCTTCACGTCCGCGCGTTCTTCAGCTTGGTTATTCCGCTCGAGGATAGCGGCAAGACGGCGGGCAACGACAATTTGTTGGTCGGATAATTGTCCGGAGGCTAAACGGCGAGCTCTGGTCTCGTGCCCCGCGCTCGCGGCCTTGAAGACTTTGTCGGCAATCGTCCAAAAGCGCTGAACCGCTTCCTGCAAATCGCCCTGAATAGCTGTTTGACGGCCGCCCGGCGCTAATTTCGCTTCCGCAGACAAGGCATCTTCCAAATCCGCGCGCAACTGGTCGAATTGCTCGCGATACTCCGAGATCCCCCGCGCATCGGGCCGCTCCGTCATATCCTGCAGCTTCAGACCAAGCGTGTTCACATCACTTTGAACTCTCAACAGCAGCAGCGAGTCGTGCCGGTTCAGATCAATGGTTTGCGTCTGCAATTGCCGGAGCTTCTGAAGTTGATAGAGAGAGTAGGAGGAAAAGCCCGTGACTGCGGCGAGCGTGACAAGCAGGCCTAGCAGCAGACGTATGGTGGGGGATTTCGTCATTGGTGATAGAGCACTCTGGTCGGAACCACTGTTCAGCTCTTACGAAGCCCGGCGGTAATAGGCTACTCCCTCTCGCTCTTCCACGAACGTCACGCGATCACCGATGCGGGCAGGTTCAGTCGCACTCGTTGCCGTGATACGGACCGTTGTTCTGCATCCGTCCTCAAGCTCGATGATGGCAACCTGGTACGGCGCCTCGGCGGCGTACTGTTGGGGAGGCGAATACACCATGGTTTCCGTATATACTACGCCATCTTTGTTCTTCGAGTCCGGCATTACGGTGTCCCCAGGATGCTGACCACGCAAGTTGCCCCGGAGCCGCCGAGGTTTTGGGCAAGGCCAACGCGATGGCGCGCGACCTGCCGCTCACCGGCATCGCCGCGCAACTGAAGCACAACGTCACAGATCTGTCCGACGCCGGTGGCTCCGACAGGATGGCCCTTGGATTTGAGACCGCCGCTGGTATTAATGGGCAGCGGCCCCGTAATGGCGCTGCATCCTGCCGCAGCGAATGGTCCACCTTGGCCCTTCTCGACGAACCCGAGATCTTCACTGGCAACGATTTCTGCGATTGTAAAACAATCGTGCAGTTCCGCGAAGTCGATCTGTCGAGGTCCGATTCCTGCCATCTCGTAGGCCTTCCTGCCGGCCGATTTGACGGCAGGAAACTCCGCGATGTCCGCCTTTGTGTCAAGCGCGACGTGATCGGCTGTTTGCGCAACGGCCAACACCCGCGCGTACCGCGATCTGTAGCGTGGCGCGTGCTCGAGCGGGGCAACTATAACGGCTGCGGCGCCATCGCTGATTAGCGAGCAGTCGTACACCGTCAGCGGCTCCGCGATAGGCCTGCCCGCCAGAGCCTGCTCGAGCGTGATGACCTTTCGCATATGCGCCAGCGGATTTTTCGCTCCGTTCGCGTGGTTTTTTACAGCAACGGCCGCCAGTTGCTCGCGTGTGGTCCCATATTGGTGCATGTGGCGGCGCGCAATCATGGCAAACAACGCTGGGAACGTCGCTCCTGCCCGGCCCTCTCCTCCCATATCGCCGGCCCCAGCGAGAATCTCAGTCACGCGTGGCGTGCTTTGAGACGTCATCTTCTCGACGCCCGCAACCAGTGCAACGTCATAAATGCCTGCCGCGACGCTCTGCCATGCATGAAAGAAGGCAGAGCCGCTCGATGCGCATGCGTTCTCGATGCGCGTACAGGGGATGCCCTCAAAACCGGCGGCAGTACCCACGAAAGGCGCCAGGTGGTTCTGTCCGACAAAGGCCGGACCTGCGAAATTGCCAAGGTAGAACGCCTCGACAGAGCGCGCCGGCAAGTTCGCGTCTCGAAGCGCCTCAGCCATGGCTTCGAGCGCCAGGGAGCGCAGATCCCTGTCCGGAAACGCTCCAAAAGCCGTTTTCCCGATCCCGATCACGGCCACAGGTCTCATATAGACTTAAGATAGCTTCGATGGGCGGTCCGTGCTGCACGTTTTCGGGCGCGCGTCGTCATTCCTTAGTAAGGAATGGGAACGGCAAGGACTGGATCGGGTCCGAACTGCGCCGCGGCTGCTGCGGCCTGCAGAACCACGGAGGGGCAGTACGTGAGTGAGCCGCTGCCTTCCACATTCGATTCGCGAGTCGAAGCCGATTCCGACGCCCATACTCGCCTTATCCAACAACACCTGCGGCGTATTTTTTTGCTGATCTACCGCATTGTCGATAACGTCGATGACGCCCAGGATCTGACGCAGGAGACTTTTATCAAGGCTCTTCAACGTCAAAGGCAGCTGAAGGACCTGGATAAGGCCGGTCAGTGGCTCTCGAAGATCGCCAGTAATACGGCGATCGATTTTCTTCGCCGCAACAAGAGACATGCCGTGACGAGTCTCACGGATTCGCCGGCGCAGATGCCTGCGGGAATGGAGAACCCGGAAGAACTGGTTTTGATCACCGAACACCGTTCCGAGTTACGGACTGGACTGGGTATGCTCACCGAACGGGAGCGCATGGCGCTCCTGCTTCGTGACATCGAGGAAATGCCTGCCCATGAAGTCGCATTACAGATGAATTGTTCGATGGCCACTGTACGCTCTCATATCGCGAATGCGCGGATCAAATTCAAACGCTACCTGCGAGCACGGAAGGGCCTATGAAGTTAGACAACACGAGGCGCGCAGCACATCCGGGTGCGAAGTGTCTCGCATTGCAAGCAGGCGGCGATTTGCCGTGGCTCACGCGTCTTCGCGTGAGACTTCACATCTCGCGCTGCCGGGCCTGTGCCGAGCAGGTTTCGGAGTTTCGTGCGGCCATTCTCAAGATAAAGCAGGATGCAGCATCAGAACCGATCGCAGGCTTCGAAACAACTGCCTCGTGGAGCAGGCTCGAACGCGAAATGATCGGAAATATCGCAGTCGGTGTGGCGGCCGCGCGCTGCATCGACAAGGTAGGCCGCAAGCAGCGAGTTGTTTCCGCCGGAGCACTTGTGACGATTGCCGCCGCTGCTGTTTTCGTGGCGGGTTGGATGACTCATATCCCGAAAGAGCAGAACCAGCATTTGGCCGCCTCGCTGCGGCGTCTCCTCGGGGTACAGAGCTCACGGCAGGTCGGGACAATCGTGCAGGCAACCCCAGAGGGCATCGCGGTGAAAACGCACGGCGCAACACTGCGCTTCATGCATCCGCCATCAGCCGCCATCTTCGTGGCAGGGAGCTCAGCTGTAACCGCCCGTTATGTCGATGAGAATACGGGACAGGTCACGATCACCAATGTTTACGGGCAATAGTCGTACCCCCGGTTCCGTTCTGCTTTTTGTGTTCTGTGCTCTTGCCGCCTCGCCCGTGGCGCTCGCACAGACGGAGGGCCGCTGGTTTGATGTCGATTTCCCCCGCGATTCTCCCGTGCTGATGGTCTCGTTCGATCTGGGCAGAGACACCACCGCGCATGTCAGCGGAATGTCGATTGCGATCGATGTTCACGCGTCACTGATGCTGCGGAACACGGGCAAGAAGGACATCTCGGGATTATCGCTGCGAGTCGAGGCGCAGGATTTAACACCGGCGGGCAAAGGTTCTGTCACTCTGCCGAGTCTGGCCGTGCAGCCGGGTGACGTCTTCCCGGTGCGTATTGACATGGAATTATTGCGGCCGTTCAACGTGTCGAATACCGCCGGCGCAATGGTTCGCATCTCGCTCGATTGCGCGCTCTTCAGCGATCTCACGTATTACGGCCCGGACAAGCTTAGCTCGCGGCGCATATTAACCGTGTACGAGTTAGAGGCGCGCCGCGATCGGCGATATCTCGCAGCGCTGCTCCGCTCCGGGCGCATCTCCGAGCTACGGCAGGAGCTCAATTTCGGTTTGCCCGAGCTACAGCCGCAGGATTTTGGGCTCGAGTTGCTGCGCGAAAACGCAGCCAGGAGTCGACAGCCGTCCATGCAAGTCCACGCGGTTTCGTTTCCAAGCTCTCCGGTTCAATCGCTCGGTGGGGCAGCCAAGGTAAGCGGCAACGAGGTGCGCGAGCCTGAGATAGAGGTGAGAAATAGTTCGCAGAAAACAGTCCGCAGCATCGATATGGGATGGATCGTCCGTGACGAACGCGGCAGAGACTTCGTCGCGGGATCCATGCCGGCATCACTTCAGCTCGCGCCTGTTCAAATCGGCAAGGTCATCGAACCGGGCACGTTACGCTTCTCCCGGCTCAAGGGTCCGCCGCTCCTGATAGAGGACCTGGTGACATTCATAAGCGACGTGGAGTTTTCGGATGGCCAGCTCTGGATTCCAAGTCGTTCCGATATCGATGAAGCGACCACCGATCCAACACTTCGCCGCGCTCTGGCAAACTCACCCGAACAACAGCGCCTTGCGGAAGTGTTCCGTCGGCGCGGCATTGCAGCTCTCGTGAACGAATTAAAGACCGTTAACTAGAACGAAACTGGCGTGAGCGGGCACAGTTCGAATCACGATGTTAATAAGTTGGTCGGGTCCTTATTAGACGGATTGAGCCTGGCAGACCGCCGCACCCTTACCGGATTCTGGATCGCGATCGAGCTGTACTCCCCGGACAGGTTGCCTCTGCGAAAAATCGAGGCGGTCGGCGCCGATCCAAGTAAGTGCATCGAACAGCTGCGGACCCGCGGGCTAAATCCTGCACGCTTTGAATTTGAGCTCATCACAGATCCGAACGAGAGTTAGTTTTGGCGTGCGGACGTGCCGCAAGCGGCAGTTGCGCTCTTCATATCCGAAAGGAGTTGCTAGACTGGTGCTGTTCGGGGCGTGGCTCAGCCTGGCTAGAGCGCCTGGTTCGGGACCAGGAGGTCGGTGGTTCGAATCCACTCGCCCCGACCAA
>JAFAQG010000377.1 GCA_019246575.1 Acidobacteriaceae bacterium | reverse complement strand
TGGGTATGTCACTCTAAGTGGTCGCGGCAGCGATATCGATCTCGCGAATATTGCGGGCGAGGTGAACATTCGCGGCGATTATACGGGGACGGTGGGATTACGCGAAATTGCGAACGCGGTTCATTTCACTGATCGGCGCAGCGACTTCGCTGTTGCACGCGTGCCCGGGCAGATTACTCTCGACCGTGGCAGTGTTCACGTCGAAAATGTCATTGGCCCGTTGAAACTCGTCGCGCACGCAAGCGATGTCAGCATCAGCGGTTTTACTGATGCGCTCAACGTGGCGGTCGATAGAGGCGATGTTGATCTGCGTCCCCAACGCCTGCCGCTGGGCAATATGGTCGTCCATACCAGCGCCGGCGACATCGAGCTCGCACTTCCTCAGAATGCTAATTTCGCTATATCGGCAATCACCGATCGCGGTGAAATCGAAAACGATTTCGGCGATGGCCTGAAGGAAAATGCCGAGCGGCACCGTTGCCGTTTGGATGGCGCCGTCGGGAGCAACGGACCCTACCTCAATCTCGTTACGAACAGAGGAACGATCAAGATCCGCAAAGCGAACGCCTCCGGCACTGAAGCGCACAACGGCGGAGAGGCTCTCGCTCTCAGACGTTGAAGCCGGTCGAAGTGTTCAGGTCAATCTGAGCCGCGCCCGAAGGAACCGGTTGCAGCGATTTAGAACACGGTTCCGCGATCTGTCTTGCGGTGGTAATGCGAATCACAGCGATGCTTTGATGTAAACGCGGTCCGGGGCGGCTATATCGGCGTCTTTTTCGATGATTCTGACCTTTACAGGCTGCAAGCCCGATTTCTTTTCGGGACGTGCGAGAAAGGTCAGCAGATATTGATTGTCGAATTGAGCGCGGATGTTCTCAAGATAGGGTTGAAAAGTTACGGGCGGTCCAATTGTGGTTATATAGGCTTCGCCTCCGGTTTCGTCGGATAACTGCGACAGGAAGTTCTGGCCCCAGGTTTCGCGCCAGAAAGTGTGGCCGAAGTGGCCGGAGCTGGGGTTATAGACCGCATAAACGACAACCCCCGCTCTCTGCGCCTCCTCGATTCCTTTGTTTACGTATGGATTGTCGGGTGCAAAGCCGCCGCCAAGGGCTTCGATGCCGCTGCTGATCATAATCACCTCGCGCCGTTGAGCACCGGGCTTAGGCCACTTCTTGATTGCATCCGACAGCGAATCGTAGGGACTTACATCGGAACCGGGCGTTCCGGTTGCGACGCGAATGTTATTGGCGGCGGCGGCGTGATCGGAAGTAAAGTTTTGCACCACCTCAGTCATGCCATTGCGCATGTAGCCGATCGCGATTTCGATATAGGCGGGAAGCGAGGTGACGAATTGCTTAATTGTTTGAAGCTCGGTATCGAGGCTCGCGCGGGCGGAGTCGTCGATCATCAGCAGCAACTGCATCTTGCCGCCGCGCAATGTTTCTAAACCGGTAATTGGACGCGGCTCGTTGGCTTCAGTGACTTTGATATCGGAGGGGTCGATTTGCGGAATGGTCTTGCCGTGTTTCGGCTCGAGAGTGACGACCATACTGGCGGGCACACCCGGAGCCGAGCGTTGGGCAGCCCAGAGATGCACAGCGCCTGCGACCAGGCAGGCGACGGCTGTCAGGGCTGAAATCTTTGGTTGATGCATACACTATTCGGGGGCCTACTGGAGCACGGGAACGGTCGGGGAGGCCCGCAGCGCTGCGCGGCTCCTTTTTCTTAAGCACGCAATGCGCTCTAAGGATGAGACGACCCAAGTTTCAAATTCGGTAGCCCGGACGGCAGCCGTGTGAGACTGCAGCGTCCGCTTCCGGGCCTTGCGGCCGATCTCCAGTCGTCGCGCTTCGGGCATCCGAAGGTACGATGCAACGTCTTCGCAAGTCCGAACTGGAAGAATTTCTGAACCTGGAGTAAAAATTGTGTCCAGACCTGCCCATTCGTCGGTAAGAATGGCGAGGCCACAAGCCGCAGCCTCGAAGAGCCGGACGCTGGGGGAGTAGCCCGCTCGAATCATGTCGTGGCGGGTCACGTTCAGCGTGAACCGCTGCGAATTGTAGAAATTGCGGTGATCGCGCGCGGGCAAGTGCTCAATGCGATACACGTTCTCCGGCCACTCGATTTCCACGGGGTACTGCGGACCCGCAACGGAGAAGCGCGCTAGGGGTTGCTGACGGGCGACGTCGACCAATAATTCATTGAGAGTTGGTTGGCGATCCGCCGCGTATGTGCCTAAGTACGCCAGATCCCATTGCATCGGCTCCGGCGCGGGATAGTAGAGCGAAGGATCGACGGAGCAATACAGAGCGCGGGCACACACCGCCCCTAACTTCTGCTCAATGAACTTGAGAGTCGGGCCGCCAGTGAACGAAAAATAAACGTTGTACTTACGAATTAGATCGTAAGAAACGTATTCGCACCGTTTCTCTTTCAGGCTGGTGAGAGTAACAGGCGTGTCGATGTCATAAAAGGCCGTGCAGTTCTTCGCGATCGAAGTTACCCAGTTTCCGACCGCAACACCGTCGGGCACATAGGATCCGACAACGACTACATCGGCGGTCCGCAGTAGAGCCGTGTAGCTATGCCGCAACTCTTCGAGGCTGCAATACATGTGGATATCGCAGTATAGTGCTGTGTCGAACTCACGGTTCGATGCATACCACGGCACATCGCGCTCAAGAAAGGTGACCTTGTGCCCGCGACGGGAGAGTTCTTTCAGCAGTCCGCGATACGTAGTGGCATGCCCGTTGCCCCAACTCGAGGTAATGGAAAGGCCGAGAAAGACACAGTGGAGCCGATCTGTCATGCGGGGAGCTCTAGCGCGCCTGTCGCGAGCGAAGCGACCCTATCCGCCAGGACGGAGTTTACGAGTGCTGCACGTTGACGGTAGGTGTGATCGGCGAGAACTCGCTGTCGTGCTGCGTCTCCGATGGTGCGCGCCTGAGCCGGCGTGAGTTCCCGGACGATCGGGGCGACCTCCTCGCCGGAACCGGCGACAAGTATTTCCTTACCGGGCTGGAGAAAATGATCGATACCATCCCAGAAATCCGTGACGAGGCAGGCGGCGGCGCCGGCGGCTTCGAAGACGCGCGTGGCAGGAGAGAACCCGTACCGTGCCATGCTCTCGCGACTGATGTTCAGGACGATGCGCGAGGAGCAGTTGAACGCGTTGTGATCGGCCGTATACACGTGACCGACATAGGATACGTTCGCCGGGCGCGGCTTGTCGGCCCAGCCGTTGCCGCCTAGGAGGAACCGCTGTGAGGGAGCGAGTGTCGCGGCTTTCAGAAAGAATTCTTCGACACGCGCTTCGCGGTCGGGCAGGCGATTGCCGAGGAAAGATAAATCGCAATGAAAGCGGGCATCGGGCGGAACCGGGTGATGCACGTCAGGATCGAGCGCATTGTAGATGGGAAGGCATTCGCGTGCGCCCAGCTCACGATAGCGGTCGGTCACGGGCCGGCCGCCGCCATAGGTGAACACGACATCGAAACGCGGTAGTGTGCAGTGGAAAGGATCCTGACTGTTCGCGGCGATGCGATCGAGTGTGGCGGGCGCGTCGACGTCCCAAAACACTCTACAAATCGGCCTCGGGAGGTTTGAAATTTTCGCTTCAAGAAATTCGTCGAGCACGCCGACGCCGCTCGCCTTCACGACAATGTCGAAATTCGCGCAGGAGGCGAGATGGTGATTCACTACGCGCCTGTCATGTGGGTTGTAGACCACGATGCGTGCCCAATCCGGGTCGTCGATATCGCGGTGTTCTTGGCGATCATATGCGTCGGGCTCAAGGAACGTGATCTCGTTTCCGGCGTGCGCGAGCGCGCGGAGAATGCCGCGATAATACGTGGCGGCGCCGTTCCAGTAGGCGGAAACCAGACTGGAACCCCAAAAAGCGATTCTCATGCCTGGGCCTCGACCGAAACAGGGGTGGAGTCGTTCTGTGTCACGGCTTTCATATCGCTGTAAATTTTGAAGAGCTCATCAACGCGATGCGCGCAGGTATGGCGTGTTCGAATGGTCTCAAGGCCGTTTTCGGCCAGCGATTCTGCCAACCCGTGATCGTTCACGACGGCCTGCAAGTGGTGCTGCATTTCGGATCCGTTGCATGCCATCAGGAAATCTTCGCCGATCCGAAATAGGCCTTCGGTGTCGTCCCAGGGCGCCGAGACGAGCGGGATCCCGCATGCAAGTGCTTCGAACGGGCGAATCGTAGGAATGCCCGGCAATTGGCGTGTGTAAGGGCGGCGCGGTATGTGAACGGTGGCCCGAAAGCGGGCAAAGACATGGGGCACTTCAAAGTTCGGCAGCCAGCCGCGATGCGCGATCGACGCGGACGCAAGCTCGTGAATCGCAGAATCGGGATAGCGGACGCCGTAAACCTCGGCTTTGAGACGCGCGCTGTTTGCAGGATGGATGAAGAACTCGCGCAGTTCGTTCGTGCGCTCTTCGTCGCCCCAGTTGCCGATCCAGACAACGTCGCCTGTTTTCGTCTCTGCTTTGCGGGGGTAAAAGGTACGGACATCGGCGGCTTCGTGCCAGACGTGAACCTGCCTGCCCCAACCGAGGCGCTCATAAGCGTGCTTAAGGGAAGCACCGTACGCGAGTACGCCATCGTACTCTGCGAGATTGAAGCGACGGAGCTCATAAGGCGCAGTGACGGCCCGGTGATGCGTGTCGTGAAAGAGGACGCGAATATGCCGGTTGCGACGGCGATGCCGACCGACTGCAGAGACTAATTCGGCATCATTCCATTCGTGGACGAGCGCGAGATCGACGTCTTCCAGCTCGCGGTCTATGAAGTCGGGGCCGAGACGATAGGGCGTGCTCCGTAGATGCGGGAACGCGCGCTCGAATTTGCAAATCGCTTCAGGGCCATGATCGCCAACAAGGTTCTGGCGGCTCCAGCCATCCGCAGGCTCATAGATCCGGACTTCGTGACCGCGCGCTTTTACGTCTGATGCGACGCCACGAAGAAAATGGGCATTGCCGTGGTTCCAATCGGAGACCAGCGAGTGATAGAACATCGCGACGCGGAGCTTCACGCTGCTGCTTCTTCGGGTCGCGTAGTGTTGCTTGCCGCGAGCGTCCGGTAAAACTTCAGGTATTCGGTGATGGACGACTCCGTGCAGAATCGTTGTGAGCGCGTGAACGCGCGGCCGGCGAATTCATGGCGCAGTTGAGCCTCGCGAGTTAGCGCATTCAGCTGCGATACCCAGGAATCGGGGTCGCGGGCGTTCGCGAAGATTGCGGCGTCGCTCCACAATTCGCGGAGGCTCGGAATATCCGACAACACGAGGCAGCAGCGCGAGCGAGCGGCTTCGAGAACGGACAGACCAAACGGCTCATACACTGCCGGATGGACGAAAATGCTTGCGCGTTCGTATTGATCGAGCAGTTCCGGGTAGGCAAGATTCCCGAGTAGATGGACATTGGTACCGCGCTGGGTTGAACCGTGCGGTCCGTTATTGTTGCCGGCGACGTAGACGGGCCAATCTAGCCGCCGGGCGATGTTGTCGAGCAATTGCACATTTTTGGCTTGATCCCAGAGGCGTCCGGCCGCCAGAATGACGGGCCGTTTGACTGCGCCGTTGTATGGTTGCATTTTGCTGAAGTTGTGAATCACCTGGACGTGTTCCGCGGGAAATCCGTACTCATTTTCGAGGGCGCGGGCCATGAATAGCGAGGGTGCGGCGACGGCTGTCGCGGCGTTTAGCCCAGAGGTGACACGTCGCTTGTATTCTGTCCACTCGTCACCTGGTGCGCAGCCGTGCACCGCTCGCCACCAGGAGAAGACGCAGGAGTGAGCCACAACCAGAACCGGCGCTTTCCACGCGAAGGCAGCGTGGCGGTAGCCGTTGAGATGAACGATGTGCGGCTTGAAGTCGGATTCGAGATGAAGCAGCCATTCGCCGCAAGCATCGACATCGCGCCAGGGATTCGGCATCCACTCCAGCGCGTAATCGCTTTCGACGAAAGAGGCGCGGGCGATAGCCGCGAGCTGCTGTCTTTGCGCAGCCGTAGGCCGGGGCCCCATACTCGCCAGCAGAATCTCTGCTCCACTTGCCATTAGTCCGGCTATGAGATCGATTGAGTATTGCCACACGCCGCCGACGGCATCGGTGGTCATCAGAACTCTCAATGCGCGTAGCTCTGCTTCTGGTGCTTTATCGCCCATTCGATGCTAATTCCAGTTCGACGAGCGGTTGCGGCCGCTGCTCCTGGATATCGCTGAAGGAATCGAATCCATTCAAATAAGCTTCGTGCGCGCGCTCCCAGGCGAAGTCGTCGGGCGCGCCCCACCGGCGGGTGTAATCGGGCGAACCCGGATATGGGAACAACGGAACCGGCTTATTGGCCCATACACCGTTGCGTTCCAGTTGTTGACGCCAGGCCTCGACTGCATCCGTATCATCTTCAGTCATGGCAAGCAGATTTGCCTGAACGAACGGGACCAGCTTTTTTGCGAAGATCAGTCGATCCGTGAGTTCCGCAGTCGACATCTTGCATTTCTTGTCCAAAAACGCGCGGCCTTTTTCCGTGATGCTCTCGACACCCGCTTCGATGGAGACGCATCCTGCGCGTGAGAGGGCCTGAATTGCGTTTTCACTCCAAAGATCGATGCGAGTCTGGATGCCGATCTTGACGTTTCTTTCGGCGAGCGCGGCGATCAACCCAGCGTCCGGCAGAAAGATCTCATCGATGAAGTAGATGTATTCGACTCCCTGCTTCAGGAATGCGTCAAGTTCTTCGAGGATCGTGTTCAGCGGCCGTTTGCGATAGTTATTGCGGAAGTTGTCCTTTGCGCAGAATGTGCAGTGGTAAGGGCAACCGCGCGACGCCTCCATTTCCGCTCCGGGCCCAGTGGGTCCGGCGTCGAAGCGATGGTGATGGTGCCTGTGTTTGGCGATTGTCTCATCGGGCCAGTGCAGGACAGGAAGGCGCTTCATGTCGGCAGAGCGATTCGGGCCACGCACGAGCACAGTGTCTGCTTCGAAGTAGGCGATGGACGGGACATTTTCGAGTGGTCCGGCGAGCATCGGAAGGATCTCTTCGCATTCGCCGAGTACAGCAATGTCCGCGCGGGTTTTGCGGAGCGTCGGGCGCGGCGTGGTGGACGCGTGTGGCCCCACAATTACGAGCCTGCCTGCAATAGGGCGGAGCTCTGCGCAGAGCAGTTGAGGGATTCGCAGTTCTGGAGGCGCGCAGCGCCAGAACAGGTAACTCGGCGCCGTAGTCACAACCGTTACATCGGGCCGGAATGCGGCCACCCGGGCCACGATTTCCGAAGAAGCCAGGCTATCGAGCTGACCATCGACGATCAGGGCCTCGTGCCCGCTCTGCTCGAGGAGAGCCTTCGAATAGCCGAATTCGAGCGGCAAATGCGGTTCACGACAACCAAAGTAGATGCTGCCTTCGAAGTTCCAGGGCGGATTGATAAGCGCGAAACGCATCAGGCCACCTGCACCTGGGCTTGCACGAGTGAACCCCGGCTGAGATACCACTCGTGAAGCGTTCGCAGGCCTTCACGAATGCTGACGTGAGGACGCCAGCCGAGCAGACTGTGTATTTTGGACGTGTCCGCGATGAACCAGCGCTGATCTGCGAGACGCTCGGGTCCCCACTCGACATTGACGGCGTTTCCGGTGAGCAGGCGGATCTCGTCGATGAGTTCCAGCAGACTGGAGCTGTTTTGCGGACCGCCGCCGATATTAAACACCTGACCGGCGGCGAGGTCCATATTGCCATGCACAAGGTGCATGGCGTGGACAAGATCGTCAACGAACAAAAGATCGCGTACCTGTTTGCCGTCGCCGTAGACGGTGATCGGCTCGCCTTTTAGCGCCTGGCGCAGGAAATGCGCCACCCAGCCCTGATCCTCCGACCCTACTTGGTACGTGCCGTAAATACAGCTCATGCGAAAAACGCACGCGCGGATTCCGTAGGAATGCGCGTAATCGAGGACGTACTGATCCGCGCTTCCCTTCGAGCAGCCGTAAGGCGAAAGAAACTCTAGGGGCTGCGATTCGCTGATGCCGCTCTGTGCAAGAGAAGCATCCGCCGGCTCATGACGACGTCTTCGCTCGGAAACCGGAACAGAAGCGAGCCGTCCGTAGACCTTATTGGTGGAAGTGAAAAGAAGGGACGGGCTCGTGTGCGATTTGCGGACGGCTTCGAGAACGTGAAGCGTTCCCATCAGGTTGGTCTCGACATCACCGATGGGATCTTCGAGGCTGGTGGTCACGGCCACTTGCGCCGCCAAGTGATAGATCAAACCCGCAGTTTCGATGGCTTTTTCGATCGCGCGGCGGTCCCGCACATCGGCGTGAGTGAACTGAACTTTTCCGGGATAACTTCGCAGCAGATCGTGGACGTTCTGCTCGACGTGAGGGCGGCTCAGATTATCGAAGATGTGAACCGGCTGATTTTTTTCGAGATAGCTGCGCGCGACGTTGGTGCCGATGAATCCCGCGCCGCCGGTGATAAGAACAGAGCGAGTACTCAGGGGTGGCATGTTAGACGACCAACCCGCGAGCCGTCAATTCAGCTCGCATCTCGTTGAAGCGATCATGCGCGGTCTGCTGATCGAGCCAATCGGCGAGATCGCGCATGCCTCTTTCGAGCGTGACTGCCGGCTCGTAACCAAGGATTTTCCGCGCGAGACTGATATCCGGGAAGCAGTGCCGGATATCGCCGACACGGTAACTGCCGGTAATCTCGGGCTCAATTTGCTTGCCCAAAACCTTCGCCAGAGCGTTCGCGACAGCCTGAACGGTGATAGTGTGTCCGCTACCTACATTGAAGACGTGATCCTTGGCGTTGTCTACCTCGAGCGCGAGTCGGCAAGCCTGGGCAACGTCGTACACGCTGACAAAATCGCGCAATTGCCGGCCATCCTCAAAAATGATCGGCCGTTGTCCGTTCATAAGTCGGGATGCGAAGATTGCAAGCACACCCGTGTAAGGATTCGACAGGGATTGATAGGGCCCATAAACGTTAAAAAAGCGGAGAGCGACGGTAGGTACGCCGTAGGCGCGGCCCACCATCAAGCACATCTGCTCCTGATCGTATTTCGAAAGAGCGTAGACGGAGGCAAGCGAAGGCTGTTTCGATTCGGGCGTCGGCACCGGGCGAAGTGGCGTGCCGTCAGGCGTTCGCATTTCCCATTCGTGCGCCTTCAATTGGTGAGCGGCGCGCCAAGCGTTGCTGTAGGGCTTTCCGCCGGGCGTGACATATAGACCTTCGCCATACACGCTCATGCTGGAGGCGACGATCAACTTACTGACTCGATTCTTTACAAGGCGCTCGAGCAACACAGCGGTGCCGAGATTATTTACGCTCGTGTATTCGGCGATCTGGTACATGCTCTGGCCGACGCCGACCAAAGCCACAAGATGATAGACGGCATCCACACCGGAGAGCGCATGGTCGAGGATATCCGGATTTCGCACATCGCCGAGGATGAGCTCGGCATCTTTCGGAAGGTAAGAGGGGCGTGCCGGGTTATCGCCATGCACTTGGGTGACAAGACTGTCGAGAACTCTTACTTGATATCCCTTCCTGAGTAATTCTGAAGCAACGTGAGATCCAATAAATCCAGCACCGCCTGTAATAAGAACGGTTCCCTTCATCGTCCGTTGTGTCCTTTGATGTTGGTCTTCGTAGTTGGCATGTTACGGAGTACTGCGACATCTGTAAGGGATTGGGAGATTCACGGGCATGACAAAAATGCGCGACAAATGGCTCCTATGT
>JAFAQG010000374.1 GCA_019246575.1 Acidobacteriaceae bacterium | reverse complement strand
GCGGCCTCCGCCGCATACAACCCTTCGTCGATTCGAACGCGATGATTCAGGAGCTCCGAGTCGGCGAGGCGAAACTTGGTGCGCACCGCCCCGAAACGGATATCGCGCGCACCGAATACGAGCCGGGCGACACGCGCATTCACGATGGCTCCCACGCACATGACACAAGGCTCGAGGGTGACGTATAGGGTAGTCCCGGACAGACGGTAGTTCCTGGTCTTGACGCCGGCTCCCCGGAGCGCCTCGATTTCGGCATGGGCGGTTGGATCGGAGGATGATACCGGCCGGTTGCTGCCTTGCCCGAGGATCTCGCATTTCTGCACGAGGACGGCTCCCACAGGCACTTCGCCGTCGCGCTCGGCGCGCCGCGCGAGGTCCAGAGCCACGCGCATGAATTGCGCATCCAGCTCCGTCCAGTATTCATCGAAAGTGGCGGGAACAGATATGTCCAAAAGTTCGTAGTTTCCGAAAAGCGGGTTGGCCTGGGATTTTAAGCTACTCTAACTCAGAAGGGGTCAGGTGTGTGTTTCGATATCTTCCGTTAGCTTTTAAGAACAGCTGGCGTAATAAGCTCCGGAGCCTACTCACGATTTCGAGCATGGCCGTGTCGCTGTGCCTTCTGGGCGTGCTGATGGCAATCTATCACGCTCTCTACTACGGCAATCCGACTCCGGGACAGGCGCTCCGGCTGGTGGTGCGGCACAAGATCTCGCTCGGTAACCCGATTCCGGTCGCTTATCAGGACAAAATCCGTCGTATTCCGGGGGTGAAGGAAGTATCGGCGTGGAATTGGTTTGGGGGGAATTATAAGGACGCGCGCAACAAGACCAATTTCTTTGCACGGTTCGGCGTTGCGCCCGTGCCGTTTCTCCGTATCCGAACCCAGATGGAAATGCCGGAGGACCAGCGGCGCGCGTTCGTCAATGAGCGCTCGGCGTGCATCGTGGCGCGCGATCTTGCGGATAGCCTGAACCTGAAGCTCGGACAACGGATCACTCTGATCGGCGACATCTATCCGGTCAATCTCGATCTCATCGTTCGCGGGATTTTCGACGATCCCGATGCGGAGAACTCGTTGTTCTTCAACATGGAGTATCTGCGCCAGGCTTTGCCGGTTCAACGTCGCAGCTACGACAGCACTGAGGCGATTCTCGCCGACAGTCCCGAGGACGTGCCGCGAATCGCGAAAGCAGTGGACGATATGTTTGCAAACACCTCATTTCCAACCAAGACAGAATCCGAGCAGCAGTTTGCGTTGAGTTTCGTTTCGTTTCTGGGGAATTTGAAGCTGTTTCTGATGGTCATCTGCGCGGCCGTAACATTCACGATTCTCCTGGTTGCCGGCAACACGATGGCGATGTCGGTTCGTGAGCGCATTAAGGAAGTCGGGATATTAAAGACGCTCGGGTTCACGAACGGATCGATTCTCGGCATGATCATCGGCGAGGCATTGACGATTGCTTTGATCGGCGGGGTCATCGGACTCGTTCTCGCGATCGGTCTCGCTACCGGTATCGGGCGCATTCATCAGTCGTACGTTGGGCAGTTGCATCACATGACGCTGACGCCGCTAACAGCATTGCTGTGCGTGGCGGTCGCGGCCTTCATCGGATTCGTGAGTTCGTTCGTTCCGGCGCTGAATGCCGCACGCACAAACATCATCGATTCGCTCCGGTACGCGGGCTGAGAAACTATGGCGATTCCAATTTCGTATAACGTCCGCAACCTGGTTGTGCGTAGGACGACAACGCTCATGACAGCGGCCGGCATCGCGTTGACTGTGGCGGTTCTGCTCGCGGTGTTGGGGTTGAGTCAGGGTTTAAAGAAGGTGTTCGCGGCGCAGGGTAACCCGCTGCATGTTCTGGTGCTGCGCAAAGGCGGCAACTCGGAGCTGACTAGCTTATTTACTCCGCAGCAGTTCCAGATCGTGAAGGGATTTCCCGGGATCGCGAAAGGCAGGGACGGGCAGCCGCTGGCCTCGCTCGAAGTGGTGACGATCATTACTCTCGCGAACTCGCAGAGTCCCGAAGGCATCAACATTACTCTTCGCGGTATATCGCCGGTGGGTCTGGCGATGAGAAATCTGAAGCTGGTGCAAGGCGAATGGTTCAAGCCGGGAATGCGGCAGCTGCTGGTGGGCAAGGCGCTCGCCAAGCGCTACGAGCAGGCGCAGGTCGGAAAGCAACTGAAACTGCGAAGTAACACCTGGACGGTTGCGGGTGTGATGGACGGCGGGGACAGCGCAATGAATAGTGAGATTCTCGGAGACAGCAATGAGATTGCCTCCGAGTACAACAGGCGAGAGGTTTACAGCTCAGCTCTGTTGCAGGCGACAGACGAGGTAACGGCGGTAGCGTTGAAAAACGCACTCGAAGGGGACAGGCGCTTGAACGTCACGGCATTGAGCGAACGAGAGTACTACGACGCGCAAACTATTTCGGCGCGGCCCGTCCAGATTTTGGGCGGCTTCGTGTGCATCATCATGGCGGTGGGCAGCGCGTTTGCGGCCATGAATACGATGTATGCCGCGGTCGCGAGGCGCGCGAAAGAGATCGGAACACTTCGTGTGCTGGGGTTTTCGCGGGGCAGCATATTGTTCAGTTTCTTTCTGGAATCGATATTTTTGTCCCTGGTTGGCGGCGTGCTCGCGTGCCTGATCGTGTTGCCGTTGAATAGTGTGACCACCGGGATCGGGAATTTCATTACGTTTAGCGAGACGAGCTTCAATTTTCGGATTGGTCCCGAGATTATGGCGGCAGGCTTAGTGTTTGCGGGACTTTTAGGCGCGGTGGGAGGTCTGTTACCAGCGCTGCAAGCATCGAGGAAGGAGATTTTGACGGCCTTGCGCGAAGCTTAGTGCGCGAGCTGTAGTTCGAAATGGAAGCCGAGTTAAAAAGCCTACGCATTGATCGCACTGAAAAACTGCGCGGCGGGCCGAGGCCGATTCTCAGATATATCGTTGCGGCGATTGTGTTCACGTTGGCGGTTGGCTGTGCATTGCTTGCCTACGAAAAGCTGAATGCCGCGGTTCCGGTGAAGGTTGTGCGAGTGCAATCGCCAAACGCGGCGGCGGCGAACGGTGAACAGCAAGTGATCCTGACGGTGACGGGGTATATTGTCGCGGCGCACAAAATCGAGGTTGCTTCGAAGGTTGTAGGGCGAGTTGGGTGGATCGGTGTCGATAAGGGCGACAAGGTTCAGGCGGGGCAAGTGCTGGTGCGGCTGGAGAATGATGAATATCGCGCGCAACTGGAATCGCAAAAGGGACAGCTTGCGAACTTAGAAGCGAGATTGCAGGAGCTGAAGAACGGCTCGCGGCCGGAAGAGATTGCGAAGGCGAAAGCGGACCGTGACCAGGCGCAGGCGGATCTCGAGAATGCGAAAGTATCGCTCGAACGCACGAAGCAGCTTGCTTCTGAAGGTGTGGTACCGAAACAATCGCTCGACGATGCGCAAGCGAAGTATGACAGCGCAGTGGCGAAGGTAGCGAGCTTACAGCGGACACTCGATCTTGCGGTGTTGGGCCCGCGCAAGGAACAGATCGCACAGGTGGAAGGGCAGATCGAGCAGGCGCGAGGCGCGCTGGCCTACGCACAGACGCAGCTCGAAAACACTGTTATCCGTGCGCCCGTAACGGGGACAATTCTGGACCGGAATGTGGAGAAAGGCGAGTTCGTGACGAACGGATTTGTCGGCGACAAGGGCGCCAAAGGGTATCTGGTAACGATGGCGGACCTGAACGATCTCGAGGTCGAGCTGGATATTAATCAGAGCGATTTTCCGAAACTAGGGCCGCAGCAGAAGGGAATTGTTACTACGGATGCATATCCGGACAGGAAATATCAGGGCATGATCCGGCAGGTCTCTCCGGAGGCCGATCGCGCTAAGGCGACTGTGCAGGTGAAAGTGAAGATACTAAATCCGGACTCGTACCTGCGGCCGGATATGAACGCGACGGTTGCGTTCTATAACGACGCGCAGAGTGCAAGTTCAGAGCAGAGCAAGCCGATAGTTGTGATACCGCAGGACGCGGTTCAGAACGGGGTAGCTTTCGTCGTAGCGGGCGGCCGGGCGCGGCGGCGGACAGTAACGACGGGCGGAGCTTCGGACAAAGGAATTTTGGTCGAGAGCGGGTTGATTGGCGGCGAAGATCTGATCGTAAGTCCACCGGCAGATTTGAAGGACGGACAACGAGTGCAGGTTGCGCCGTAAGAGAATCGAGGATACGTGAGATGAGCGATACGGTAATCAGAACTTACAAGCTGAGTAAGGAATTTATACGCGACGAGTTTCACGTGCAGGCTCTGGATGCCGTCGATCTGGAGGTGCGTCGTGGCGATTTTCTGGCGCTCATGGGTCCGTCCGGATCGGGCAAGTCGACGTTACTGCATCTTATTGCGGCGATGGACAAGCCGACGGATGGGGACATCGAGGTGCTGGGGACGAATCTACGGCAGATGCGCGACA
>JAFAQG010000365.1 GCA_019246575.1 Acidobacteriaceae bacterium | reverse complement strand
GGTATGCAGAAGGTGAGCTACGATCCCGGCTTAACCCAGAGATACACGGGAGCGCTGAACCGCACAATCAATCAAAACGGCGATTTCAACGTACGCCGCACCGGCGCAACACTGCGCGACTTCCATCTCTATCTGTTCCTGATTAATGCCTCGTGGCCCGCTTTCATTCTCATCATTCTCACTGCTTTCATCACCATCAACCTGATCTTTGCTTCGCTGTATCTCGCGATTGGGGTCGAGAAGCTCAAGGGTGCCGACGGACCCACCTCAGCCGCCCCGTTTCAAAATGCTTTTTTCTTCAGTACGCATACGCTCACCACAGTCGGTTACGGGAACGTGTACCCGTCAGGAACGGTTGCGAACTCGATTGCAGCGTTCGAGGCACTGACCGGCCTGATGGGTTTCGCGATTGCAACGGGTCTGTTTTTTGGCCGCTTTTCACGCCCTTCCGCCCGGATCGGATTCAGCGACAGGATGCTCGTCGCGCCTTACGGAGAGGGAACGAGCGTGCAGTTCCGGATCGTAAACCGGCGTTCCAACAATCTGATCGATTTGAGCGCCCGAATGCTGCTGATGACAGTCGAATCGGTGGAAGGCCGCATGGTGCGCAGATATGCGCCCATCGAAGTCGAACGCGAGCAAGTGCTGTTTCTACCGTTAACCTGGACTGTCGTCCATCCGATTACCGCGTCAAGCCCGCTGCACGGCAAGACGCCCGCGGATCTCGCCGCCTTACAAGCCGAGTTCCTGATCTTGATTAAAGCGTTTGATGAGACGTTTTCACAGACAGTGAACGCCCGGAATTCGTACACACACGAGGAGATCGTCTGGGGCGCCCGGTTCTCGCCCGCGTTTGAGGTCGGCAACAGCGGCGATCTGTGGCTCGAAGTCGATAAGGTGAGTGTTTTCGAACCGCTCGATCCGGTAGCACGCCTGGCATAACATATTTCCCGTGGGGGACTCGGGATGTGTTTTCTGCAGAATCGCAACCGGCGCCTCTCCTGCGTCGATCGTCTTCGAAGATTCCGATTGCGTTGCCTTCCTCGATGACCGCCCGTTATTTCCTGGCCACGTTCTTTTGTGTCCTCGCGAGCATTATGAGACACTCAGCGATCTGCCGCCAGGCCTCACTGGACCAATGTTTTCGACAACCCAGATGCTGGCAATAGCGGTCGAAGCGGCGCTCGATGCCGAGGGCAGCTTTATCGGCATCAATAATCGAGTGAGCCAGAGTGTCCCTCACTTACACATTCATGTCGTGCCGCGGAGACGCCGCGATGGCCTGAAGGGCTTTTTCTGGCCACGTCATAATTACAGCGACAATGATGCGCGAGAGGCAGTTCGGGACGCGATCGAACGTGAGATACAGAGATTGCTTGTGTAAGCAGCGGTTAAAGCGCTTCTACACGGCTACGGGCGACGATCCTCTTGATAGATTGTCCAGTATTCGCTCGCGGTCGCGCATGCCCCGCTGAACCGCAGAATCGAGCGAAACACGGTAGAAAACAACGCCGATAGCAAACTCAATAGCGAGCACGCCAAATAACGCGAGATCGCTCGCGAGCGCCCAACGCGCAACATACGCAAACCCGATCAGGATTGACATTCCTAACATGCAAGCGAACAACCACACCTGAACCTGGCCGCCCGCCTGTTTCCGCAGTGTCTGCGTCGGATTGATGGGTCGAGGGATCATGACTGAAGTCAGATTCCCAACCGCCAGGAAGAATACTCCGGCCACCGCACACGCACCAAACGCGGTCGCTATATTCAGATTCGTAACCGGCAGACGCATCCCCAAGGCGACCACAAACACTGCCGTGCTCTGCACCATCATGAAGATCGCTGCCGCGATGTTCTTTGCCTTTACAACGGCTCGTAGTTCGACAGGCGTGATGAAGTAGGTTTGCGTGGCGCTTCGGTCGAAGCCAAACATGTTCCATAACAGAGCGTCGCCGAGCAGCAGCAATCCGTATAAATTCACCAGCGGAAGGAAGTTCCTCTGAACAAATCGGAAACCACCACGTTCCAAGCCCATGGGCACGAAAATCAAAACACTGAAAAAACATGCCATGGCGAAAATGACGCGGAACCGCGGCATGCGAATAAGAGATCGTAGCTCTTTTTCAACGATCACCGCGATTGGATCCGGCAAAAGACGGCTGAGTAGACCCAGGATCCGCGATTCCTTTGGCCGAGCTGAAACCGGTGAATCCGGGCGCAGCAACTCCTCGCTCCGAGCCGCTTTCGCAAACTGCACACGTGCAAAGGTATAGGCAATCGCAATCCACACTGCCAGAACAGCAAAGGCGGGAAACGAGAAAGTAGTCGAGCTTAACATGGCCTCGGCGTGCCACGGCGTCAACGACGCGTTCGAGATCGCCATAAAATGCGGCCTCAGCTTCATACCCAATCCCGAGCGGATGACAACTTGGGGTAAGATGCCGATGCTAATGACGAAGATTGCAAACAGCTCACGAAACCGATTGCGCTCGAAGGAATGCAACAGCAGCTCACGAACAGCGAGCGAGACGAACAAGTTGAACGGAATGTATAGAAGCAGGAGCAATGGGACGCCCCAGGGGAGGCCGAGATGCCGGCTCAGTCCCACGCACGCCCCAAGCAGCAGGAACAGCATCTCGACTCCGGTGGTGAGCCGCAGTAGTACTTCCATCGTGAATAGCGCGGCTGTTGAAACAGGATAGATCTGCAGTTTATCGAGCTGTACCGACCATCCTCCCGTCAACGTGAACAGCGGCACAGTTTGCCAGAAGAGGAACACTCCAAACAGCGCTGCGCCGAGCCATGCCTGGATGTTCGAAAGCGGCACAAGCGGAATCCAAATCGCCAGCGCCACTCCAAGAAACGCAAATGCGCCGTACCAAACCAACGCCGCCAATGCTATAAAAATCGACCCTGTTGCCGCTTTCGGCAAGTGATTGCGGATTGAGCGAATCTGCGCCGAGGCAATCGCGAGCATCTGTTGCCGCATCGCGCTATAGCCAGTCAAGCTGTTCAGAAACGTGGTGCGCGCCTACAACGTTGACGAAGATATCCTCGAGCGTAGCTGCACCCTCGGCTGCCTGCTGCCGCAACTCAGCCATCGTGCCCTGAACCACAACGCGGCCCCTATTGATAATGGCGACTTCGTTGCACAATCGCTCCACGACCTCCAGGACATGCGAGGTAAGGAAAATGGTTGCGCCGTGGCGAACCTGTTGAAGAAGAATGTCCTTCATCAGCCGCGCGCCCACCGCGTCAACCCCTTCGAATGGCTCGTCCAAAAGAAATAACCGGGGTCGATGAATCAGCGCGGCGGCCATGGCAGCACGCTTCCGCATACCCTTCGAGTATTCGCCTATCAGCTTGCGCGGGTTCTCCGAAAGCTCGAATAGCTCGATAAGTTCCCGCGCGCGTTCCTTTGCCAAGACTCGGTCAATACCATAGAGCCGCGCAACGAAGTGCAGATATTCGGAGCCCGTCAGGTAATCGAACAACAGAGTATCGTCTCCAACGAAGCCGATCTCGCGCCGTATGTCGAGCGAGCTTTCGGGCATTTTCATTCCCAGCACCTCGACCGTCCCGGACGTAGGCTGGGCCAAACCCGTCAGCACCTTTATGGTTGTAGTCTTGCCGGCCCCGTTAGGCCCGAGGAAACCGAAGAACGACCCTCGGCGCACCTGTACCGACAAGCCATCCACAGCATGAACTCCCCCGTAAACCTTGTGCAGATCGCGAACGGAAATTGCCGGTGCGATAACCTCCTCGGTACGCGCCTGAAAATCCGCCGATTGAGCTCCGACTTCCATTACTGTGTAGGATGAGATGTTTGTGCTTGAATGGCCGCGAGCAACGTTCCCGTTTGACGCAGGATGGCGAGCTTTGCCCGCATGACCTGCGTTTCGGACTCGTACATCGTTATCCAGCGCTCGCCTTCATCTAAGCGCGCTTGCTCCAGCTGGCTAATGGGGACACGCCCCTCTTGATTCTGGGCCAGCAGCACTGTTAGCTGTTCCCGCGCGAGGTCCAGCTGCATCCCAGCCAAATCGCGAATACGTTCCGCCTTTTCCCATTGCTGGTACGTGCGCCA
>JAFAQG010000348.1 GCA_019246575.1 Acidobacteriaceae bacterium | reverse complement strand
AAAGCGGAGTCTCAGAAGCGCCAATAGCCGGGTTATTCCGCCGATCAGGCCTGGGATTCCAATCCCGCATTTCGCAGTAAGCGCCTGAGCGCGCCCTCGCCGGCAGCGCCGCGCTGCGTGCCCGCGATAACTCCGTCACGGTCGATGAGGACGTATAAGGGGTACGTCCTCGCCTCGCAGATTGCCGCGAGCGTTGTATCTTCTGCAAGCACAATCTTGCAGGAGCGAGGCGAAGCCTCCAGGTACTTCCTAACTTTTCGCTTCGGCTCACCCATGTCGACCGCGAGTACGATCAAACCATCTTTGCTGAAGTCCCTGATGACGCTCTCAACCGCAGGTTCATCCGACTTGCAATATTTACACCAAGTGGCCCAGAACTCGATCAGGACAACTTTGCCTTTCAGCATGTCGCTCGTGTATTTTTCGCCATCGACGGTTTTCGCGACAAAGTGCGGTGCAGGTTCGCCACGCGCGATCGCCAACAACGTGCCGCCGCCACAAACCGTCATGAAGCACGAGCGAAGAGCGGCGCGGCGAGACAGTTGTGCTGAAAGGTTACTCATGGGAGTAGATGATATCCGATGCGGGGATCGCGCGCAAGGCGAGCCCGGTGGATGTGTCGTTAACATACGAAATGTCCGGTCGAATTAACAGATGATCTGTCCGCTTTAGAAGCGGGGCATGGGACGGGAAGCTAGGGATTGGAACCGAGCCGAACGTATTCCAGCTCTGAGATGGAGCGATGATGAAACTGCAAGATGTGCTGTTGAAAGCCATGGCAAAGAAGATCACCTGGTGGGAAGCAGCGGAGATTGCCGGGGTGACAGATCGGACGATGCGTCGCTGGCGGGAACGCTTGGAAGAGCATGGCTACTCCGGGCTGGCGGATCGGCGGAAAGGGAAAGTGAGTTTCCGGCGTGTGCCGCTGAAGACCTGTGAAGAAGTGTTGCGGCTATATCGGGAGAAGTATTTCGATTTCAGCATTCGGCACTTTCATGAAAAGCTGCGGGCCGAGCACGGGATCGAGTTGAGCTACACCTGGGTGCAGCAGGCTCTGCAAGGGGCGGGGCTGGTGAAACGGCGCAGCCGTCGCGGACCTCATCGGCGACGGAGAGAGCGGCGGCCGCTTGCGGGTATGTTGCTGCATATCGATGGCAGCAAACATCGCTGGTTGAATGATGACCGCTGGTACGACTTCACCGTGATTCTGGATGATGCTACGAGCGAGATCTACTATGCGCAATTGGTGGAAGAAGAATCGACTCGGACGGTGATGAGCGCACTACGGGAGGTGATCGAAAAGAAGGGTTCGTTCTGCGCGTTGTATAGCGACCGCGGGAGCCATTTCTTTGTGACGCCGAAAGCGGGAGAGCCCGTAGATAAAGGGCGAGTGACGCAGGTCGGGCGGGCCATGAAGGAGCTCGGCATCCAGATGATCCCGGCGTATTCGCCTCAGGCTCGCGGCCGATCGGAGAGGAACTTCGGAACTTGGCAGGGCCGTTTGCCGCAGGAGCTTCGATTGGCCAAGATCAGCACGGCGGAAGCGGCGAATGCGTTTCTCCGCAGCCGCTACATCGCCGAATTCAACCGCAAGTTTGCCGTCGCTGCGAAAGAGAGGGGCGCCGCATTTCGAAGTTGTAGCCGGAACGATTTGGATTGGGTATTCAGCATCCAAACGGAGCGGGTCGTCGGCAAGGATAACACGGTTGCCATTGCGGATCGCCGTTGGCAGATCAATAAAACGCGGTTTCGCCACAGCCTGGCTAGCTGCACCGTGACCATCCACGAGCATCTGGATGGACGCATTTCCATTCGTTACGGCCCACACGTGGTAGCAGAGTTTGACGGATTAGGCAAAGCCATCTTATTAACCGGACGGGCAGCATGAGACGCCCGAATCGGCCTGCGGCAGCAAGGAATTTAATTCTCCCCCTTTTCCGTTTCCCCCGCTGGGGGCAAACCGGGGGCACACCGCCACTCGCTCACGCTCGGGCGGGTGAAAGCGCCGGCCCAAAAGCAAAGCCGCTAGTGGCGGCTTCGGGCCGGTAAGGAAGCAAAACGTTCTTACTTAAGAAAGGAAAACCGGACAGATCGTGTGTGAATAAAACCGGACATCTTGACTTGTTAACAACAATTAGACTGGCACGCCCGTCGTCGCGTTCATATGGCGACACACGACCGCCGCTCACCCGATCGACAGCGTTCCAGCGCGAAAACGTAAAGGTCATCGCAGCGATGGCGCTCTTGACCGCTGAAACACGATGCAGGCCGCAATGCGGATCAGCACGAGAACCTGCTAGTTGTGTCCCGAAGTATCTGCAAAATGTAAATGGGTCATGAGTCCCATAACGGGTTGCTGAGCTGCGAAGGGCGTAGCCCGTAGCAGCTTAGCAAAACTCAGGCGGCCGCGCCGACCTGCCCGCG
>JAFAQG010000347.1 GCA_019246575.1 Acidobacteriaceae bacterium | reverse complement strand
GGCAGCGGCACATTGTTATCAATCGAACTGCGCAACCCCGCTCCGAAGTTACTGGCTGCACACAAAGCTTAAGCAAAACTTATGCCCCGCGTTCGCATCGTGCTTGCAGACGATCACACGATCATGCGCACGGGCTTAAAGCTTCTACTCGAGCGCGAGCGCGATTTCATCGTCGTTGGCGAGGCCGGAGACGGTAGCACCGCAGTCGAAATAGTTGAACAAGTTTCACCCGAGGTGGCCGTCCTCGATATCGCAATGCCACATCTGAACGGCATCGAGGCAGCTGCCCGAATCACTGCCGCGCGCCCGAAGACCGGGATCATCATTCTCAGTATGCATTCCGACGAGACGTATGTGTTACGCGCTTTGAAGGTCGGAGCACGCGGCTATCTTCTGAAAGACTCAGCCGAATCCGATCTGATAACCGCGGTGCGCAGCGTAAGTACGGGTCGAACGTTCTTCTCGCCCGCAATCAGTAACATGCTGGTCGAGGATTATATTCGTGAAATCCGGCAAAGAGGTGTCGAGGACAGCTTCGAGTTACTCACCTCTCGTGAGCGCGAAATACTGCAGCTGATGGCGGAAGGAAAGACCACCAAAGAAATCGCTGCTGCGCTTTCCCTAAGCGCCTACACCGTCGATACCCATCGCGCAAATATTATGCGCAAGTTGAATGTAAATTCCTTGGCCGAGCTCATTCTGTACGCGGTCAGAAAAGGAATTATCCGCTAGCCGGGCTTCTATGCCGATCCTTCCAATACGCGACTGCCAGACTTCCGATGCGCCGAAGCTCATCTGCGCGAACCGGCTTGGCTATGAGGTCGAATCCGCCCTGCTTGATTAACTCATCGAACAAGTAGTCATCCATCACGGGCGATGCAAGAATAACGCAGCTCGCCGGCAGGCCTGCGATTCCCGGCTCCGCCCCCGGCCGCGCGAACAGGCACACTTGCGGCCGCCAATCTTCCCCGAGCAGTTCCCGGTCGAGCAGGACGACAGCGGGAAGCGCCGCGTGCAAACGTGCGTGCGCCGCTTCGAGCGTGCTCACGATTGTGAAGTCCCATTTGCTTTCGCTCGCAAACTCCGCGACCGTTTCCTGATCTCGGGAAGTTCCGAGTACTGCGAGAAACTCGAGCCGGCGGCTGCCGTTGCCTAACGGCTGTTCGCCGTTGCGCGATCTTAAATGCCACATGCTACGGAATAAGTCCGGTCTGAAAATTGAGAATGCTCAGTTGCGCAGCGTAATCGTACTGAGCGCGTGCTCTTGCGATCTCGGCCGAGGTGTACTGCAGCTGAGACTGGCTCAGCTCCACAATCGACGAAAGCCCGAGGTTGTACCGAGTCTGGGCCAGGTCCAAGGCCAGCTTCGCCTCGTTTAGCAGCTGTTGGGTTAGCCCCAGCTTCTCGTACGCATTGGTCGCATTCAGCCAGGCAACGCGAACGTCGCGCTGTATTTGCAACATCAGATCCTGCACTGCTTTCTGCTGCTCCGCAGATCTCGATTCCGCCTCAAACTGGCGCGCCCGTAAGAGGCCGCCGTTGAACACCGGGATATTTACGTTCAGGCCAACAGCGCCATATCGGCCCGGAATCTGCGCTTCGCCGGCGGGGACATATCCGGCCGCTCCGAGTAAGTCGACGGTCGGACGCGATAGAAGCCGCTCAGCCTCGGCTAACTTCTGCGACGACTGAGCTTCGAGCTTGCGCCGGGCCAAATCCGGACGCTTTTGCAAAGCTTGCTGGACGAGTGCGCCGGAATCTGCCGGCGGCGCATCCGTAGCATGTGGGTCCGCAAGATCGAACCGCGTGTCCGGCGGAAGTGCGACAAATCGTGCCAGCTCTGCTTCCGCCGATCTCACATCGTTTTCGGCTGTCGATAGAAGCAGTTTCGCGTCCGCCAGATTCACGTTTGCGAAGCTCACATCGAGAGATGACTTTAGCTTGCTTTGAAACAGCGCGCTCACTTGATCGGCAACATCCTGCCGTGCCTTGACAGTCTCCCGAGCAACGGTCAGCAGCGCTCGTGTACGCAGAACTGCAAGATATGCCGCATCCGTACGTACCAGCAGGTCCGCCTTTGTCAAGTCGATCGCTTCGTGCTGTGCCTCTGCATTCAACGATGCAGATTCGACAACGTCCCTCGTCCGACCGAAGTCTGTTACAAGTTGGGCTACCGTAACGCCCGTACCGACGCGGTCGTAAACGACCGGATTATTCAAGCCGCCTGCCGCAAGACGCGTCCCCGAATCAGCGCCGACCGCGGTGATATTTGCTTGCAAGGTCGGGTAGTATGCGGACTGAAACTCGCGCTTGATTTCGTCGTAAGCTCGTGCCCGGAATTGAGCCTCCGCAACCTGCGGATTGTTCTTCAGCGCCAGTTGCTCGGCTTCAGACATCATTAAACGCATCGCCCCCGGCGCGGGTACAGCAGGGCTGGCAACTGGCGCGCTCGGCACTTCGAGCTGTCCGGGCTGCTGAGCCGCACTGAGGCAAAACGGAACAATCGCGATGAGCCAAGAAAGGTTAGAGACAGGGCTCATACCTGAGACTCCACCGCAGTATGTGGCCGGTTTCTGTAAACGAGATAGAATCCCGCAGGCACGAGAAACACAGTTAAGATGACGGAAACCGTCAAGCCGCCGAGCAGCGCGCGAGCGAGAGGCGCATACGCCTCGCTGCCTTCGCCGAGCTTGAGCGCCATTGGGAGCAACCCGATGATGGTTGCGAGCGACGTCATCAGCACCGGCCGCAGCCGAACGCGGCAAGCGACCGCAATCGCGTCCGCAACACTCTTGCCCTGGTTCAACAAATGATGCGCAAACTCGACAATGAGGATGCTGTTCGACAGTGCTATTCCCGCGAGCATCACGACACCCATCAGCGACATGACGTTCAGCGTCGTGCCCGTGGCAAGCAGGGTCACAATCACGCCCGAGATACCCGGCGGCAGAGCAAGCAAGATGATGAACGGATCCGCAAATGATCGGAACTGGGCCACCAAAATGAGGTACAGCAAGACGACTGCGAGAATCAGGCCGAGGCCGAAGCTCTTGAACGAAGCACGCATGGCTTGAACCAGACCGCGTAATGTTACGTCGACACCCTCGGGCAAAGTAGTCGCTGCGGCAATTTGATCGATTCTGCTAGCAATTTTTCCGAGATCTTCACCGAGCGGGCGGACGTAAATATCAATTGTCCTGCGGATTTGGTAATGATCCACCTCAGTTGGCGATCCGACGCGTTTAATCGAGCTCACCATGTCCAATCGCGTGGAAGCCGGCACATTTGCGGCGCGCAGCGGAATCGATTTCAAATCGGAAAGAGATTGGATCTGATGCGCGGGATATTGAACCGTGAGCATGTAGTTGTTGCCGTTTTTGGGATCGACCCAATAACTCGGAGCAATCATCTGATTCGAGGTCAGCGCGGTAATGACGTTGTCGACAACCTCCTGTTGCGATAAGCCAAGCTCCGCCGCCCGCGTGCGATCGATATTCAACTGGAGCGCCGGATAATCGATGTCCTGCGGGATGTACGCATCCGCTACGCTTGGAACCTTTACTATCTGCCGCTGCAAATCAGTCGCGATCTGGTAAGCAGCCTTCATGTTCGATCCGGCCACCTGAACATCAATGGGCGCCGGCATTCCGCTGTTCAACACGGCGTCCACAATGCCACCGCTCTGGAAAAATGCAGTGAGCTCGGGAAACTGACGCTGCAGCTTCTGCTTCACCCGCGCCATGTACTCGAAGCTGCCGGTCTGATGTCCTTCGGCAAGGGCCACCTGCACCGTCGCCGTGTGCATACCGGAATTCTGCGTATATATGGCGGAGAAATCGGGGACCGATCCGATATTCGAGACGATGATTTTGAGATCGCCGGGCTTGATCGTTTGCCGGATCATGTCCTCCACGCGCTTGACCTCAGCCTCCGTGATATCGATCCGGGTTCCCGCAGGCGCCTTAAGGTTGATCAGAAACTGTCCGGCATCTGTTCGTGGGAAGAACGAAAGACCGAGCACTGGAAATAGCAGCAGTGAGCCCGCGAAAACTAACGCAAAGGCAACCAGCGTCATCACCGGCCGCCGTAGGACATGCGCAACGGCATGGTCGTACCGGACCAGAAACCGTTCGAAGTGACCGTTGAACCAGGCGTTGAATCGTGCCCCGAAACTCGCAGGCTCCGGTGGGGCGTAATCGAGATCATGCTCGGCAGAAGGCGTTTCATGCTCGCCCGCATGCTTGATAAACCGGGCACAGAACAGCGGCACAACGGTCATGGCAACCGCGTACGAGGCGAACAGCGAAATAACAACTGCCAGCGCAAGAGCTGAAAAGAGAAATTTACTGACGCCGTACAGAAACGTCACCGGAAAGAACACGACAACGGTCGTCAACGTAGCCGCAAGCACCGGCAGCGCAACTTCTCGGCCGCCTTCGCGAGCTGCCGCTTCCGGCGCTTCGCCCAGCTCCAGGTGCCGGAAGATGTTCTCGAGCACGACAACCGAGTTGTCGATTAATCGCGAAAAAGCCAGCGCGAGCCCTCCCAAAACCATGCTGTTAATAGAGCTACCGCCTAGCTGCAGAATGATAAAGGTTGCCAGCGCAGAGAGCGGAATTGAGAAGAACACCGCAATCGTCGCCCGAAAACTGCCCAAAAAAATCAGAATCATGAGCGAGGTGAGAAACAACCCCATACCGCCTTCGTGCAGAAGCGTTTCGATCGCGGTCTTCACGAATCGCGATTGATCGAACACCACGCTGGTAATAAGCTGCTTCGGGATGTCGAACAGGTGCTTAATTGTGGCTCGGACGCCCTCGACCACGGCGATCGTATTCGTATCGCCGCCCTGCTTCAGAACCGGAACGTACACGGACCGCTGGCCGTCAACACGGACGATATTGGTCTGTATCTGGTACGCGTCCTTCGGAGTAGCGACGTCGCTCACGCGTACGGGACTCGTACCGACGGTCTTAATTGGCATGTTGGCGAGATCGGCGATGGAGCTCACCTGCGCATTCGTGTAGATGTTGTAATCGAGCGGGCCGATCTGGACGTCCCCGGCAGGCAGGATCAGGTTGGACGCGTTAATCGTCCGTACCACGTCCATTGGGCTCAACTGATACGCCTCCAGCTTGTTCGGGTCGGCATAAATCATGATCTGCCGGTACCGTCCACCAAACGGCTGGGGAACCGATGCTCCCGGTACGCTGGCAATCTGATTGCGGACGTTAAACTGCGCCTGATCGCGCAACTGCGTTTCGTCCATGCCTTCGCCCTTGAAGGTAACCAGGCACACCGGGTTGCTCGATGCGTCCATCTTGAGAACGACCGGAGGCAGGGTTCCCGGTGGCAGGCGCCGCAACTGCGCCATCGCAAGATTCGAAACCGTAGTTACAGCTGCATTCGGATCCGTCCCTGGCTGGAAATACACCCTGATGACGCTTACTCCCGTTAATGATCGCGACTCGATGTGTTCGATTCCGCTGCCCAGCGTAAAAAATCGCTCGAACGGCAGCGTGATATTCGTTTCGATCTGCTGAGGTGGCATGCCGTTATAAAACGTGGCCACGACGACGACCGGAATGTTCATTGCCGGAAACATGTCCACCGGCATGCGCACTAATGCTGCCCCGCCGACTACCGCGATTACCAGGCAAAGGACAACGATGAAATAGGGATTCTTAATGGCGAAATTCGACATCTAGGATTCCGCCTTCGGCTGTGCGATTTCGACGAGCTGGGGACGAACCTTATCTCCGGCCTTTAATGTCGCGCGCGAACCGACAACGACCAAGTCGCCGTCGTGCAGGCCCGATAAAATCTCGACGCGCGTGGCCGTTTCTAACCCAAGCTTGACGGGGATAATCTGGATGACCCCATCCCTCGTCACTTTATAAATGCGAGGCTCCGTGCTGGTGACATCGACTGCCGAAATAGGAGCCGACAATACGCCGGTTCGGGACGAAAGCTGAAGCTCCACTTCGGCGTACATGCCCGGGATGAGCACCAGTGAAGGATTCGGCACCTCAACCTCTGTCTCCATCGTTCGCGTCGAAGTTGTAACGCGATCGCTGAAGCGCGCCACCTTGCCCTCAAAGGAGCGGTTCAGAGACGGTACATGCACGTCGACTATTTCACCCAGTCGAATACTCGGTACTGCCGATTCCGGTACCGGTAGCATCAGCCGGAGAAGATTGTTCTGCGATAGCCTGACGACCGGCATCGCTTGCGTCTGCGAAGCTGTGCCGGCCTGAATCATCGAGCCTTGGTTCGCGTATCGCTTTGTGATGACTCCATCGAACGGAGCCGTAACTCGCGTATAGTTGTAGAGCGTCTTGTAGCGAGACTCGTCGGCCCGGTTTACCTGGGTCCGTTGCTCCGCTGCAAGCAGGCTCGATTGCGCGGCTGCGATCTGCGCTTCCGTAACCAGATCCTTACTTCGGGCATCGTCGATCTCCTGCTGTGCCACAAGGCCGGGCTTGGTTTTCGAGACATCGAGCAGTCTTTCGTACGAGAGATGTGCGACTTCGTGGGCCGCTTTGGCGCGTTGAACGTCGTCCTGCGCTCGCTTGATTTCTGCGTCGCTCAGCTCAACCGTTGCCGCCGCTTTTTTCAGATCGTCGGCCATTTCAGGAACTTCTAAAATCGCGAGGACCTGGCCGCCGTGGACGCGGTCTCCGATATCGA
>JAFAQG010000924.1 GCA_019246575.1 Acidobacteriaceae bacterium | reverse complement strand
CATGAATGCGTTTTCGGGGTATCGCGCCTGAGAGCGAACCGATGGGCCCACGGCTATAGCCGATTAGTCCGCAGCCGAACACGGATGAGGAGATCATTTAGCTCATTGATGCACTGCGGCTCGTTGGCCAACTGTGAATCGTTGGCTTCGAATTCGAGTTGCGCGGCCAGGCGCTCATACTCTCGACGGTGGAACTCAGCCTCGCCCGATCCAAGAGGTTCCCTTTCTGAGCCATGAATCTTGCGCTCGACCAGGTCCAGAATGTAGGGCAAACGGAATTTCTCGTTCAAAACCAATAGGTTCGCCTCCACTCTGCCAGTGCGCATCAAATGGATACCGGTTAGGAGCACGCGATAGACATACAGCAACGGCTTGATTCGTGGTGGATCGTCTTTTTGGAACAGGTCCCACTGCGTTGCGCCGAAGCCGAGATAGTGATGGCTATGATGACGAGTTACGCAACCGTGGGCAATTGCCTTCAATTCCTCATGCTCGGCCGAGGTCTGAACAACCAGTGGTGAATAGAGCTGTTCCAAAACGTAACCGTTCCGCTTCAGCAGCATCATAAAGAATTTGAGAACGTCGTGCGTCACAAGATCCATGTCGATGCCGCTCCGCAAGCCAGAGAACTCGATCGTCTCCTGCTTCGGCAGAAGGCCTACCGCTTCCCTGGCCGGCAGAATATGAACGCCTCGGAGGTCGTAATCCGAGTCTGCCGATGGGAATCCGTACAGATGGGTGCCGCTGATAGTCGCGAACAGCAGCGGATATGGATGGCGGGCCGCTTCGGCGCGCAACAGATCGTAGTCGATCACCTCGCGTACTCCGCGGAAGCAGCAATTCGGCGTGCCTTGATTAAGAAATCGTTGGCGCGCTCATAATCCGGGTGCTGCGGCAGTAATGTCGTTTCCAGAACCTCGTCGAGGTCTCTATGAAGCGCAAGACGCCACTGCTCGACTTCTTCCCACGGAGCCTCGCCGCGGCGAATCGCGAGGAGCCGGTCTCGATGCTCGTCAACTCGGAGGGGAACAAAACCGTGCTTCAGTACAACAACACCCGATAGGAGCAGGCGGATCAGATGCATGACGTGTTTCCAGCGCACCTCGCCATGATTTCGCAGATCCTGCTCGAGTTTTTTGAATTGCGACAGCACGTATGAGTTGTAAGTGCGATGAATATATTGAGACAAAAAGATGTGCCGCATATCTATTAAGTCGCGGGCGAGGGGAGTACATGTCTCTACCATCGGCGAATAGAGGCATTCCAGAACATTCGGGTTCGCTTTGAGCGCGAGGCGAATGAATTTTTCAATCTCCCAATAGACTTCTTCGTAATCGGTTTCAAGTTGTTCCGGCACCCCGGCAAGTGACCATTCGAGATCTGCCGGTGGCAAGTAGAAGCCGCGGCGGTCCATATCGGAACCCTCCTGGTCCAGTCCATAGGCGGTAGATCCGACAATGCAGCGATAGATTACGAATTCGTAGAGAGCCGCAGAATCCGGGCCGCCGGGTATCTCTGCCTGTGCGTGTTTAAAGATTGTTAGGTCGTTCCTTCGAAAACTCTCTACAAGCCCGTCTGGGAACCGGACACGATAGGTGTGTTCGGCCGACCCGGGAGTATGGACAACGATACCCACGCGTCCGCCTTTTCTCGTCAGGACCTTTGTGCCTTCCGGGATCACAATGTGGACCGGGCTTTCGCGTCGCAATATATTGCCTCATCTCAGATTTACAATGTGGGCCAGAGCGTCTTTATCCGATTCCTGGCTTCGAACCAGCAGGCAGTGCGAAGTTATTTTGCCGCCCCCTGAGTAAGAACCCTTCCCCCTGGGCGCGAAGGGCAGTGAGCGTCCTTCCGGCAATAAGATTGCATGTTCTCGCCGCGTTATGAAACGGTCACAGAAGCCGTCGGTGATGATCAGAATCGGACCGTTCTTAGGGAAATCGGAGGCAGTTTCTAAAAGGTCGATACCCGGCTGCAAGATTGTCCCGCCTCTACCGCGCACGGTAACTCGACCGGCGATTTCTTCCGGTCGCAGATAGCCTGCATCATATGGACGAGCATCGCAGAAAACCACTCGGGCGCTGAAGACTTCTCGCGACTCGCAATAGCTGGCGATCGCCCCAAGAGCTTCACCGAGAAGATGCCGGTCCATCGAACCAGAGGTATCGAGTACGACTCCGAATGTTCGGCCATACTCGGTAATTTGCTCTGGGAAATACCGTGGCCGCGGTATTTCCGGGGTGCTGCTTTGACGCCGGCTTGGACGAGCATACGTGCGGCGCTGTTCAATGGGCGGGAAATGGTCGTCAAGCCATCGGGCGAGCTCGACGTCCCAGGGGATTGGCGGCTGGCTGAGCGCACGAATCTCTTCGATCAAACCGGCGGGAAGAAGACCACCTTTTTGTTCGTGATGGTAGAGCAGTCCTTGAGAAAGACAGCTTCGATAGAAGGTATCCAGGTCCGTACCAGCTTCGGAAGCCCACCAGTCAGGCATTGGCGCTTCAAGTATGTCGCCAAGTCCAACTCCGCGAAACGTGCCCAGGCGTCGAAACCGTCGCAGATCGGTGACTATGCGGTCGTAGATTGTTTCCGCTGAAAGCCCCTTGAGTTCGGGATCGTAAAGCATGCCGATTTGTGGTGCAGAGCCGATCTGCATCTCCATAAGCCAGGCGTTGATCACAAAATCGTACGCCACGTTCCACAGATAAGGGTCGCGTCCCCGGCATCTTCTTGAATGCCTGAGTGAGACATGAAGCAACTCGTGTTCAATCTGGCGGCAGTCGCAGCACTTCGCTTCGAGCGCACGCACGAGCCCGAACGGCATAATCTTTACAACGATTGGGACAAAGTTCAAGCGCACGAACGAGAATTTGACCGAGACTCGGGCAACGAATCGTTTCGCCGGGAGTGGACGGCAGAGAAGCGCAAGAAGCTGAGTGAGCTCTTGAAGCTAGCACGGACCATTCCAGAACGATTACCGAGCGTAATCGGAGTGCGCTCATTCGAGATTTACAAAAATTTTCTCGTGCGTTTCCCGTGGGGCGTTGTGGCGGTTGAGAGCCGCCGGCTTTCGCTACTCGAGCCGGTTGAGTACCGTTTCCCTTCGTTGCCGCACGATTTTGCGGAGCTCGAAGGTCTCCATACCGGCTTGCTGCGATTCGGCGAAGACCCGCCCGGCGCCAAGCGAGCCATGCTGGACGTTTGAATTCGCCCCGCTCTTTCGCTCGCGCAAACGCCTGCTCAACGTCAGGCAAAGTGATGTAGCCTCGGCCGAAGCGCAGCGCATCGCGGTGAATCTCATGCCACTCCATGACCGCCGTACGCTCGGATAAGCGCTGCTTTGCGAATTGAACGGCATCCTCGGCGACCTCTGTTCGGTATTTCGGCGAGTAAGTCACACATTCCCGGCCGCGAGCCGCCGCGACTACCCACTGCGGCTGCTTCCCAAACTGCTCGGCATGATTCAGGTGCATGGCGCGCACCTGATCAGACGTGAGGTCCAGCTTCGCTGCGCGACTACTGAGCGTAATATTCTGATCGGCTTGCGGACCGTAGTGCCCAAGTTCATCCTTTCTTGCTTGAATTTCTGCCCGCCGGGGACTCTCCGCTTTGCGGTATTCCTCGGTATAGCCTTTGATCTCGATAGCGAGGTTCTTGCCATATTCGAGCTCGTAGCCCAGAGCTTTCAACCCAACAGCCAAGCGGTTCTGATACACGGCTTCGGCTGCACCCTGCAAATAGAACAGCTCTTTCGGGCTCAGGGCCCGATATTGCCCCTCCCGATCCTGGCTCATGTTGAAAACCACGCCGTGTGTGTGCAGTTGGCGAGGTGATCCTCGCGCAACCAGAACCGCCGCACATTGAAGGATTGGCCATACCGCGCGGCGGCAGGGAAGAGCGCATAGTACGCCGAGAGTGCCCCGAGGCCTTCCTCCATGACCGCCGCTTCCGACTGGCTGAAGACACGGTGCACCTGCGCCATCCCATCGTCCAGCTCGTTCTTGTCGCGGGAATGAAGCAATCCGATCAGCGAGGTTTGCGTGTAAGTTAGCCCGCGGTTCTCGAGGTCCTCCATCACGCCGCCGAGGTCGTCGACGGCTTTGTCGGCCGCCACACTGCTCGCGCTCTTTGCGATTTCTTTCCCAACTTTCGCGTGGGCCAAAACCGACAGCAGAGAATGACGAAAGAGATCTTTGAAGCTCTGGTGACTTGCAACACATTTGCGGGTGGCGCGTGCACTCTGGCGCTGGGACTCGAGCACCAGCACCAGGTCTGCATCCAGGCGAATCAATTCGCCAAACGAATGCGGGCGCGTGGCATTCGGACGTTGAATCAGCGAAAACAGCTTGGCATGCTGCCGACCAATCTCCAGGCCTTCGGAGTGCCACCGCAGCGGCGAGCGGGCGAGTTGCCGGCCGATGTGGTCTCGCGAGGCAAG
>JAFAQG010000340.1 GCA_019246575.1 Acidobacteriaceae bacterium | reverse complement strand
TTGTATACACAGAGGATTTCACGGTCCCCAGCGGGCAACCGACACCCGCCAGCTACGGCCGGGACTGGTACGGGCATGGCCAGCATATCGCCGGAATCATCGCATCCAATGGCCGCAGCTCAATTTGCGCCACCTGCACCGAAGCGTTCGTCGGCGTTGCGCCGGGCGCGAATCTGATCAATCTCAAAGCGCTCGATGAGGACGGGGACGGCTCGGACAGCCAGGTAATTGCCGCTATCGACCGCGCGATCTCGCTGAAGAACACCTACAACGTGCGCGTCATCAACCTGTCGCTCGGCCGGCCGGTGTTCGAAAGCTATAAGCAGGATCCGTTGTGTCGAGCCGTGGAAGCCGCCTGGAAAGCCGGAATCGTGGTAGTCGCAGCAGCCGGCAATGACGGGCGCGACAATTCGTTCGGCAACGACGGGTACGGCACGATTACGGCGCCCGGCAACGATCCCTACGTGATCACTGTCGGCGCGATGAAGGCCGAAGACACGTTTACGCGGACCGACGACCTGATTGCGAGCTATAGCTCGAAAGGGCCGACCTCGGTCGATCACATCGTGAAACCGGATATCGTAGCGCCCGGCAACCGCATCGTATCGCTCCTCGCGCCGGCCAGCACCCTCGCCTTGACGAATCCGCAGAATGCGGTTCCGCTCGCCACGTACATGAGCAATGCCCCGGCTCCTGGGCCCGAACCGGCGCAGCCACCCGTTCCCAGCGATCCGACTGTTCAGCGCCCGCCGGCGAACTTCGGGCCCACCATGTCGAACGCCTACTTCATGCTGAATGGCACCAGCATGGCGGCCGCCGTCGTAAGCGGCGCGGTAGCTGACATTCTGCAGGCCAACCCAAGCCTCACGCCAGACCGGGTGAAACTACTGCTCATGCAAACGGCGTACAAGACGTTCCCGACTTCGAGCACGGTCACGGATCCGGCCACGGGCAAGGTGTACGTCGATTACTACGACATCTTCACGGTCGGCGCCGGCTATCTGGACCTGCAGGCCGCTCTCAAGTTGGTAAACCAGGTGCCGTCATCCGGAACCGCTCTCTCGCCCGTGGCAGTACACGATCCCTCGACCGGGAACGTGAATCTGGTATGGGATTCCTCTTCGATCTGGTCAACGCAGGCGATCTGGTCAACGCAGGCCATCTGGTCTACGAGCTCAGTTTGGAGCACCTCGGAACTGAGCGGTAATCAGGCTATCTGGTCGACACAGGCGATCTGGAGCACATCCACTCCTGCCAGCAGCAGCAGCATCTGGGGCGCCCAGGCGATCTGGAGCACTCAGGCGATCTGGAGCACCCAGGGCATCTGGACTGATCAAGGTATCTGGACAGATCAAGGTATCTGGACGGATCAAGCAATTTGGTCGACCAGCGTACTCACTGAAGGCGAAAAGTAAGCTCCGCCCGTTCGCCCGCACCGCCCCGATGAGGATCCAACTCGTCGGGGCGTTTGCATTTTTGTGTCAGCTATGTTGTTGTCGCAGCACGAAGCAGTCGATCTCTATAATAAAGTGCGCATGCGAGCTTACCTGGTGTGCTTCGAGCCCACTTGTCGCACGAAATACGATCTGGCCGATGTTCTGTACCAATGCCCTCGCTGTGGAGGCCTGCTCGAGGTGGAATACGAGTGGCAGGAGGCCAATACATCTTCGTGGAAGGAGACTTGGCGCGAGCGCCGGCTGTCGAATGGGGCGCTCGATCAAAGCGGCGTCTGGCGGTATAGGGAATTGCTTCCTTTTGACGGGCAGCACAGCGTGACGACCTTGCGCGAAGGGAACACGCCCATGCTCGAAGGCCCCCTCGCGGCTCAATACGCCGGCATCGATCGAATAACGTTTAAGCACCAGGGGTTTAATCCGACAGGCTCTTTCAAGGACAACGGAATGAGCTGCGGTGTGTCGCAAGCCGTCCGGCTGGGCAAACATTTGGTCGGTTGCGTTTCGACCGGGAACACGGCCGCATCGATGGCAGCCTACGCCAGCGCTGCGGGCCTGAAGCCCGTAATTTTTCTACCCGAGGGAAATATCTCGTTCGGCAAGCTAGCTCAGGCGCTCGAATATGGCGCAATTACGCTGCAAGTCAAAACCAATTTCGACGAAATTCTGGCGCTCGTCCGTAACATTACCGAAGCTGCGGGCATGTACCTGCTGAACTCGATCAATCCGTTCCGAATCGAAGGGCAGAAGACCATGGCGGTAGAAATGGCCGACCAGCTCGAGTGGGACGTACCCGATTGGGTGGTAATGCCCGGCGGCAATCTCGGCAACGCCTCAGCCTTCGGTAAAGGCTTCCTCGAACTCTTCAGGCTGAGGCTCATCGACCGTTTACCGCGTCTCGCGATCATCCAGGCTTGCGGCTCTGCGCCGCTCTATGCCCATCTACAAACGGCCCGTGGCACAGTGCTTACCGCAGTTCGAAATCCAGAGACTCTTGCCACCGCGATTCGAATCGGAAACCCCGTCTCATGGCCGAAAGCACTGTCCGCCGTCGAGCAAACGGGAGGTGTGGTCGAGTCCGTCACAGAGCAGGAGATCGCCGATTCCAAAGCAATTATCGGAAAGTGCGGAATAGGGTGTGAACCGGCTTCCGCAGCAACTCTTGCCGGTGTGAAGAAGTTGGTCGCGAGGGGTGTTATCCGACGGGCGGATCGGATCGTGGCGGTACTGACGGGAAACCTATTGAAGGATCCGGAGTATATTTATCGGTATCACACAGCAGACCTGCGGACGCCGGATGGCGCGGCCATCACCTCGACTTTCGGAAACAAGCCGAGGACAGTTGAAAACGATCCCGATGAACTGCTGCAGTACTTAAGCGCAATTTAGCAACCACTTCGGCCCGGTCGCGGCTACTGCTGCCGATCGATGAAGGCCGGAAGCGTATGGGTGCGCGTAACGAGGGCTTACCAGCGGTTTTTGCCGCCCTGGAAATCGCGCTGCCTTCCCGCGCCGCCACCTTGGGAACGTTCGCGCCGCTCAGGAGGACGCGCCTCGTTCACCACCAGCGCTCTGCCCATGAGGGCACGCCCGTTGCAGGTCTGTACGGCTTGGGTTGCGAGCGCATCATCGTTGATTTCGACAAACCCGAATCCCCTGGCCTCTCCGCTGAAGCGGTCGCGTAGTACATTCACGCTATCGACGTGGATCCCCGCTTCTTCAAAAAACGACTGTAGATCGGCTTCTGTAGCCTTGTAGGGCAAGTTCCCTACGAAAAGCTTTGTCACTTAACTCTCCTCAGCGTTCGGAAATGCAGGGTATCTGGTGCGGATCGATGAGGAATCAACAGCAAGACAGGAAAACCGAGAACTCCAAACGAACTTCTCCCTATAGTCCCATAAACGGCGAAACGAGAAAAGCCGGACATCTCTTACCGCAAGAAGACACTCTGTCGCGCCGTCGAATTAA
>JAFAQG010000321.1 GCA_019246575.1 Acidobacteriaceae bacterium | reverse complement strand
CGTTTCCGGTGGTTCGGCGCGCTGACCGCGCTCCCGGGTTACTGTGTGCTGAGGCGGGGACAGGACGTGCCGTCCTTTCCCCGCGCCCCTTTCCTCGCTGCGGCGTCCTCCCTCCGCTGCGCTCTGGACAGGTTTCTCTTGACGAAGCCGAACACTTTCTGCACAAATCCAGATGTCAGCGTCGCTACGCCCGATGGTGTTCGGGTTCATCCCGGAATGCCGTTCGGCTTCCCTCCGGAACCAGCGTTCAGCTTCGCCGGAATCCCCACTTCGGCCATCGGGCGGGTCAAAGGTGCCGCGCAGAAAGGACAGCCTTTGGCCGGTGGCTCACGCGGGAGGAGGTAAGCCTGCTTTTGCGAGACTCCGGCGAAAACCAAGTCGAAACGGGATCGCGCGCTGCTCTGCTGCTGATCGGCGCAGGCCTGCGGCGCGAAGAGATCGTTTCGCTCGACATCGAAAATATCCAGCAGCGCGAGGGGCGGCTGGGTGATCGCCGACGTGATCGGCAAACGCAAACGCATTCGCACCGTACCGATTCCGGCGTGGGCCAAGGTCGCAATCGACCGGTGGACAATGGCTGCGGGAATTACAGAAGGAAGACTGTTTCGCCCCGTTGTCAAACCCGGCCGCATCACTGGCGAAAAATTTCCAAGCAGGCCGTCTACCTCGTCGTCGCCGACAGAGCGGGGAAAATCGGGATCGCCCACAAGACAAAGTCCCGCTCGAGCAGATCCAGATCGCTCGGCCACGAGAGTATCGAGACGACGGAGAGGTATCTGGGCGTGCGGCAGGATCCCCAGAACGCGCCCTTTGATTATTTGGGGATCGAGTTGGAATGAACATGATTCCAAACGCCGCAATCGGCGCAGGTGAACAGATTCGTGGAAGCCGTCCTTAGTGGGCTCGGAAGCGAATTTTTCTCGCGCTGTTCCGATAGAGCTGGATCAAGTGAAATCTTCCGCCAAAAGCGCCCGCACGGGAGTATACTGCTTCAATCCCAGACTGATTGGGGGCTTCAGAAGCAGCGGAATGACTTCGAGAGAGGCACGCATGGATCTTCGTTCGCGTGGCGAGATCACAAGGTTGTTGGCCGAGATGGAAGCGCGGAAAGAGGATGCAGCGCCGAGGTTATTTGAGCTTCTATACGATGAACTCCGCCGTCTTGCGCAGCATCATCTGGCGAACGAGCGGGAGGATCACACGTTGCAGGCCACGGCATTGGTTCACGAGGCCTGGCTGAAGCTGTCCGATCGCGGCCGCACGTGGCAAAACCGGGCACATTTCTTCGCGGCTGCCTCGTCTGCAATCCGCCGGATTCTGGTGGACTACGCACGCGCGAAGCATGCCGCCAAGCGACCGGGATCACAGGAGAAGGTCAGGCTCGACGATGCCGCTTTTGTTTCCGACGAGCAGTTCGAGAACATGATCGATATCGACCGGGCGCTTACGCGTCTCGGGGCGATCGATGCGCGACAAAGCCGGATCGTCGAGCTTCGTTACTTCGGCGGACTCACGGCTGAGGAAACAGCGCAGTTGCTGGATATCTCTGTAAACACCGTTCAACGCGACTGGTCCGTGGCGAGAGCGTGGCTGCATGGAGAGCTTGCTCGCAAGTCTGCCGCGGGATGACGCCAGAAGAGTGGGAGGAAGTTAAAGAGATCTTCCACCGCGCACTGCTGGAATCCCAGCAGGGCCGCCAGGCTTTTCTGGCTAATGCGTGTTCAGGCGAAAGTGTACGGATCGAAGTAAACCGGCTTCTGGCGGAACATGATCGCGCCGAGGAGTTTCTGATTCGGCCCGCTTTGGTTAATATTCGCCGGAGCCAAAGCGTTGAAAGCTCAACTGAGTCCCTCGGGACTTCGAGATTTGTTGTCTACAACCGGCTCGGCTCCGGCAGTTTTGGCGTCGTATACCGTGCCTTCGACCGCGAGCAGAACTCGATGGTCGCGCTTAAGGCGCTCAAGGAATTCGACGCAGCCCAGCTCGTCCGGTTCAAGCGTGAATTCCGGTCTTTGGTCGATCTGGTTCACCCTAATCTGGTGCAGCTCTACGAATTTTTTGGGGAAGACCGCCGATGGTTTTTCACCATGGAGCTGGTGGAAGGAACAGACTTCCTGTCTTACCTTCGACCCGGTAATGTTCGTCCCGATTGGGATCGTCTGCGGGGCGTGCTATCGCAGCTTGCCGAAGGCGTTCAGGCATTGCATTCGTCGGCACGGATTCATCGGGACCTGAAACCGTCCAATGTGCTCGTAACAGAGGGAGGCCGGGTTGTGATTCTCGATTTCGGCCTCGTCAAAGAGTTGGGGACAGAGTCAATCGAGCATAGCGTGACTTTTGCGGGCTCACCTGCTTACATGGCTCCGGAGCAGGCCGCCGGCGGCCCTATCACGGTGGCAGCGGATTGGTACGCCGTCGGCGTCATGCTTTACAAGGCCATTGTCGGACAGCTACCGTTTGAAGGATCGTGGAACGATGTTCTGAGACGCAAACAGGAAGAAGACGCCCCACGGGCGGGCGACCGGGTCACGGACTTGCCGGAAGATCTTGAAGAAGTCTGCCGCAGCCTGCTCGCACGAAGACCCGAAGCCCGGGCTGATGGCCTGGCTCTCCTTCACAACGTGCGGGGTGGGAACGGAAGAGGACCATCATCTCCCCAGGACGATTTCGTCGGACGTTCCGGTGAAATCAAGCTGCTGGAGAAAATCTTCTCGTCACTGTCTTCCGGCAAGCGCCGGATCGTGCTGCTGCAGGGGCGTTCCGGAATCGGCAAGACAACTCTGATTGACCGATTCCTTGCGGACACTAAAAAGAAGCATCCTGATGCTGTGCTTCTGAAAGCCCGCTGTCACGATTCTGAATCGGTACCTTATAAAGCGCTCGACCCGATAGCGGATGAGCTTGTCCGGTACCTTCGCCATAAGCCCCCGGTGACCGCAGCGGCGTTGTTGCCAAGATATCCGGCATTGCTGCCACGCCTGTTTCCGGTATTCGGACAGATCGAGTTACTTTCCGCGTTTCCGGATCTGCCGGCAGCGGCGGCTGATGGACAAAAGATCCGCCGGCAGGCATTTGCAGCTCTCGCCGAGATGCTGGGGCGAATGACGGATCGGAGCCGGGTAGCGATCTGGATCGACGATCTCCAATGGGGCGATCTCGACAGTATCGCGCTTCTCGCCGAGCTCGCGCTTCCGGCGACGGCTCCCCCATTGATGATCATCCTGACGTTTCGCAGCGAAGACGCCGATAGCAGCCCGCCTTTGTGTTTGCTACGGAGTTTCCGGCAACGTCTCACAGACCCTGAATGCTGGACTGATATTGATCTCGAAGGTCTGACGGAACGAGAAAGCCGTGACTTACTTAGCAGGATTCAAGAGCCAAGGCACGTTACCGAAGAGCAAATCCAGGGAATGCTGGCCGAAGCCGGCGGCAGTCCCCTCACCCTCCGGGAGTTAATGCGCTTCGTATTGCAGCGCAGCGTGAATGAGCCTGCGCCTGCGGCAGCGCATGTTTGTGTGTTTGAGGCGATCCGTCTGCGAGCCAGCATGTTCACGACAACAGCGCGCCACCTGCTCGAGGTACTCGCGGTGGCGGGCGAGCCACTATCGAGAGCCACGCTGCGCCGCACGGTAAAAGCCGGCGACGTTGATGCGGCTCGGGAAATATCGATGCTGATTCATGAAAATCTGATCCGGGTGAGCGGAGGAGCAGGAGCGGGGTCACTCGAGCCATTTCACGATCAGGTGCGCGAGGCGTCATTGATGTGGTTGTCCTCTTCGGAAATCCGAAGCTGGCACGCTCGACTGGCGGAGGCGCTGGAAGCGGGAGAGAATCCGGACCCGCAGAAATGTGTTCGGCATCATCGCGCCGCGGGCAACGTTACGGATGCCTTCCGGTGTGCTTTAGCGGCCGCGGAGATTGCGGAGAAGGCTCTAGCGTTTGATCGGGCCGCCCGGTTCTACGCCGAGTCGCTCGAGATGGGCATTGGCGACGCGCCAACGGAGGCAATGCTTCATCGCAAACGCGCAGAAGCGCTTGCCAAGGCGGGGCGTGGGCGCGAAGCGGGGGAAGCCTATCTGAACGCCGCTGTGTGGCCCGAACATAATGACGTATCCGAAATGCGGCGGTTAGCGGCCGAACAGTTTATGCGCGGCGGTTATCTTGACGATGGCGTCCGGACTCTTACTGAATTGTTACGCAGTGAAGGTCTATGGATGCCGGAGAAACCGCTTCACAGCGTGCTCGCGATGCTGGCGTTG
>JAFAQG010001040.1 GCA_019246575.1 Acidobacteriaceae bacterium | reverse complement strand
AAGATTGAAGGATTCGGCACGAAATTGTAAATTGAATCGTTCGGCGAAGGTGAAATTCCGAAATATCGACAAATCGAGGTTTGTTGTGTCCGGGCCGCGGCCAGCGCGCCGGGCCAAATCGCCGAACCGGATAATCGGAGTGCCTTTGACGTTCAGGACCTGCGTGGGTTGTGCGAATGCAGCCGGATTGAAAAAGCCGTTTGGACCTGGGTTGGGAAGATACATAGAGACTCCGGGGACGGCATCGGGGACATTGAAAGTGGCAAATAACTGATTCGTAGCCGGAATCAAGCTGCTGCGTATGTCAGTCGGGAATCCGCTTTCGAGTGTCACAATACCGTTCAATTGCCAGCCGCCGAGAATCGCATTAGCGAAGCCAGGACGATTCAGATAGCGCTTACTCGAGCCGAACGGCAACTCATAACCGGCACTCGCGACGAAGACGTGCGCCACATCGAGGGGAGCGTACGATTTCTCTTTTTTGAGATTCCAGCTATCCAGAGGATTCGTCGTTCCACCGCTTTGTGTGAAAGCGGTATTACCGCCCGATCCGTTGCTTTCGAGATTCTTCGACCAGGTGTAATTAATTAAAAAATTGAGGCCGTTACCGATTCTTTTCTCAGCCCGAAGGTTCAGAGCATTGTAGAAATTATTTCCATTCGAAGAATCCATAACAACCTGGTTGCCTACGTTCGGGAACAGGCGGTCCGCTTGCGTGGTTCCACCGGCAATGCCTTTTGCCCACGGGATTTGATTTAAGTTGACCCGGCTGGTGAGATGGGTGCCGCGCATTGCGGAATACGCGGCCTCGATAACCAAGTCTTTCCGCAATTGATATTGGATCCCCAAGTTCCACATATAGACCTGGGCGGGACGGCTGTTTGCGAAATCTGCCGTACGAATCAGAAGACCTAAAGGGCTCTTCGGCGTGAAGGTGCTGAGATCGGCAGAATTGGGACCGACCTGAATCGGCGTGCTGATCGTGACCGGAGGAGTGACCGTGCCGCTCGCGCTGACGGAGGGAGAGATGACGGTGGGAGCGTTAGGTGGATTGGCGCCAATGACGGTTGCCGACTGGTTGTCTTCACGGGGGCCATAGAAAACTCCGGAACCGCCTCGAATGGTCCAGCGAGTGGATGGGGTGTATGCGAACCCGAGCCGCGGGGCGAAGTTTAACGGATGTCCGGCAACAATTGCGTCTGAGAACCCGTTCTGTCCGGGAACGACGAATTGCCCTGTGGCAGCATCGAAGAGACCACCCCTGTTTCTCGCGTCAACCGGCTGTGTGTATAACTCATACCGCAATCCGAGGTTCAAAGTTACATTGGATGTTACTTTCCAGTCATCCTGCACATAGGCGCCGACGTATAGATTGCGCAGCCGAGCCCAATCGAGTAACTGTGTTCCTGTAAGCTGGGCTGGATATCCCAACAGGAAGTCGGCCAAAGGCGCTCCAGAATTCGGAGAACTGGAAGACGACGTAAAAATAGATCCGAATACAGTAGCTCCCCCTCCGTACACAGTGTCGAACCGGTTGCGACGCACGTCGACACCCATTTTTAAAGCATGGTTGCCCTTCGTCCAGGAGAGATCGTCGGCGCCTTCGAACAGGTTCTGAATGTTCAAATTAGGTCCACCGGGGCCGAGACTCGTGAATTCCTGTGATCCGCCGGTCGATGAACCGGCGTAAGAGAAGATGATTTGCGGAAACGTTTGCGCGGGGAAAGGATATAGGGCAATGCCATTCTGGCGCGCGAAGCTTACTCCCTGATCTGCATCGATAACTAAGATACTTCCGTTATGGCGCGTATATCCGAATCGAGCTTCGTTGACGACGGCAGGGGTAAAAATGTGAACGTCATTGAGGATAGTATTTACCGAATTGTTGATGTTGTTTGTCCCCGCGCCGAGAAAGCCACTGAAGCTGCCGGGATTTGTGCTGGTCTGAGCGGCTCGGGAAACACGGGCAAAGATGCTATCTTTTTCGGAGAACTGGCGGTCGATTCTAACGTCGTACTGATTCGTATCGAAGGGCTGTCTGCCGGTAAATAGATAATTTGCGGCCTGCGCGCCGGGAGGTCCGTAATTCGGCTGCGGGAGTAAGGCGAGTGTGGCGAGCGCACCGGGATTGAGCAACTCGGTAGGTATGCGATTACCAGGCAGCGGCGTGCTGACGACCAACCCTCGGGAATTCAGAGCCCGGGTTCGAGGATCGTAGATCGTGTAAGGATACGTAGAGAAATCACCGGTACGAAACGCGAGCGGGGGGATGTCGATGATGGTAGAGGACGCAGAGGTAACGCGTCGAACTCCCTCGTAATCGGCGAAAAAGAACGTTCTGTTACGGCCGTTGTAAAGCTTGGGAACGACGACGGGCCCGCCTATCGTAAAGCCGAACTGATTTTGTTTAAACGGCTGCCGCGGTGTGCCGGAGGCGTTGGAAAAGAAGTTATTAGCGTCGAAAACGTTGTTGCGCACGAATTCCCAGAGATCTCCGTGAAGAGCATTGGTTCCCGATTTCGTGACTGCACTCACGATTGTGCCCGCCGAGCGCCCGAACTCGGCGCTGTAGTTATTTGTTTTAACCTTGAATTCCAGGACTGCATCCACCGATGGGGAATAATTGATGCCGTTGTAACCTATGCTTCCTCCGGTCGCAATGGTGTTGTTATCGATGCCGTCAAGCAAGATGTCGTTCGACTGATAGCGGCCGCCACCGCCAGTAAACGGAAGATTGGAGTTGATTCCTTTGACCGGAACCGAGTTGCCGGAGAGGAGACCTAGCGCCCAGACGTTCCGGCCATTGAGCGGCAGGTCGTTGATTTTCGTGTTGTCGATTACTTGCCCCAATGAGGAAGTAGCAGTATCGACCAGTGGGGCACCGGAACTAACTTCGACGGATTCAGTTACGACGCCGGGCTCTAGCGTCACCGGAAGATTCAGGATCTTGTCGACTTCGAGTGTCAGATCTTTAAAGACTTCAGTCTTGAAGCCGCTCATGGTTACGGTTACGGAGTACTGACCGATAGGCAAGTCAGGCGCATTAAACTGGCCACCATTGTTGGTGATGACATCGCGGGTATCGGACGTTGCCTGGCGGAGTACGGTCACCTTCGCGCCCGGCACAATTGCGCCGCTCGCGTCACGCACAATACCGGAGATCGTCCCGCTCGAAACCTGTGCAATCGCGACATCCAAAACAAAAAAAAGGAGCGATAAAAATCGAACCGTTGCAGACATGCGCAGACCTCCTGGACTTGCTCTTTCGTGTATTATGTCGCGACTGCGGCGGCGTCAGGCACCCGCACTTGAACGTCTGCGAGTTCCTCGAGCACTCGAATTGACGCACAGATATCGTCATCGCCATAACCTTTCGCAATCGCGCTGCGCAGCATCTGTTGCGACAACGCGGTTAGGGGAACGGGGACTCCGATTTGGCCTGCGAATTCAACCATCAGCGCCATATCTTTTTCGAGCCACTTGACGGAGAAGTTGGTCGAAAAATCGCGACGAAATACAGCCGGCGCTTTCGCCGCGATGAGACCGGATCGTGCCGCGCTGTTGTTCAGGATGTCGAGCATCAGTTCGGGGTTGACGCCTGCTTTTGTGCTCAAGACCAAGCCTTCGTTAAAGGCCTCTAGCAGATTTCCGAGTATGAGATTCTGAGTCAACTTGGCGCGGAGCCCCATGCCGGCAGCGCCGCAATAGTACAACGACTTGCCCATCGCCTCGAAGTAAGGCCGAACTCGCTCGAAGACGTTGCGGTCGCCCCCGATCATGAAAGTCAGGGTGCCCGCTTCCGCGCCGCTTTTCGATCCGCTACACGGCGCGTCGAGCAATTCGGTTCCCTGTGCCTTAAGCTCGGTTGACATTCGGACGCTCTCGGCAGGGGAAACGGTGCTGCAGTCGGCAATGACCAGGCCGCGTGAAGCGCCCCGGGCGAGTCCCTGATCTCCCAAAATCACCTCTCGCGACATGGCCGTGTCGCCGACGCATAGAAAAACACACTCGGCGTTGCGGGCAACATCGGACGGCTGAGTGTAGTAGGTCGCACTCTGCTGCTTCGCGAATGCCCGCGCCTTCTCTGTGTTGTGGGACCAAACCGATACGCTATGTCCCGCCTCGATCAGATGGCGAGCCATCGGCGCACCCATAATTCCCAAACCAACAAATCCAAGTTTTGCCACGTCAAAATTCTCCTGTGTGTGCTTTTACTGTACGTGGAACACGTATGCGTAGACGAATACCTCGATGCCGATAACAGCCGCAAGAAAGATACTGTGGCGGAGCGTGAAACGGAACAGGGTGGCCTGTTCGGGTACGGTGAGTCCGGTTGCCGCGGCCGCGACGGCGATGGTCTGAAGGCTGATCATTTTGCCCATTACGCCACCGGCGGAGTTAGCCGCCGCCATCAGCGTTGGCGCGAATCCGAGCTTCTGAGCCGTAACTACCTGTAGGTTGCCGAATAACGCATTTGCTGAAGTGTCGGAGCCGGTCAGAAAAACGCCCAGCCATCCGAGCATGGAACTGAAGAACGGAAACAATGCTCCAGTCGCGGCGAAAGCAAGACCTAGCGTTCCCGTTGCTCCGCAATAATTCATCACGAATGCCATTGCGAGGACGGCAGTGACTGTGAGTGTCGGTAGAAACAGTTGGCGTGCGACAGAGGCGAGCAGCCTGATAATCGCATGCGCCTTCATTCGCAGGAAGGCAGCGGAAACGAGTGCCGCGAACATGCATGAAGTGCCCGCGGCGGACAGCCAGTTCAGAGTGAATGTTGCCGCGTACGCAGACGGCTTCACGACGACTGGAGGCATTCTGCGAATTTCATTGTGAAGCCACGGCCAGTGAAATGCAGCGGTAGCGCCGTTGAGGAACTGCTGCACAGGCTTGTAACCCCAGGCGAGAACGAATAAGACCAGCAGTATGTAAGGCATCCATGCCACGATCACTTCGCGCGTCCGGAGCTGAGGTGCTCGCTCGTGCTGCAGCATAGTTGCAGTGTTGCTCGCCGACGGTAACGGTGATGAGTGTGTCACATCCGCAGCGTTGCGCAAAGCTCGCAAACTCACACGTGTGCTGCGCTGCTCGCTTTCAACGTCGCCGCGAGGACGCCAAAACCTCAGGAGCACGATCAAGGCAGCCAAAGCGAGCAACGAGCTGAGAATGTCCGTCAAAGGCGCCCCCACAAAGTTCGAAACAAAGAACTGGACACTCGCGAATGTGGCTCCGCAAACAAGAACCGCGGGCCAGATTTCCACGACAGCACGGCGGCCCGCAGCAGCCGCGATGAGATACGCCGGGACCAGAAACGAAACCGGCGCGCACACGCGTCCGACATCCGCGCTGAGCCGATCCAAGGGCAAACCGGTGATTCCGGCCAGCGTAATGACTGGGATGCCGATTGCTCCGAACGCGACCGGAGCCGTATTTGCCAGCAGACATATGGCAGATGCATCGAGCGCTGAAAACCCGAGTCCGGTCATCATGGCGGATGCGACGGCAACGGGTGTGCCGAAGCCCGCGCCACCTTCGAGAAAAGCTCCGAACGCGAACGCAATCAGCAGAACCTGCAAGCGCATATCACTCGTGATTCTGCCGACCGACTGTTTGATGATTTCAAAATTGCCGGTTTCGACTGTGATTCGATACAGGACGATGGCCCAGTAGATGATCCAGGTGATCGGGAAAAGGCCGAAGGCGGCTCCGTATGCAGCTGAGCTCAGCGTGTGTACGAACGATAATCGGTAGGCCGCGATTGCGAGCAAAATGGTGGCCGCAAGTCCTACTAAAGCTGCCAGCCATGCCGGCTTACGCTTCACGCCGAGTAAGAAGAGTAACAGGAGAATCGGTATGGCCGCAACCAGGGCAGAGCCGAACAAGGGCAGCCCCCATACCAGGTAGGTTTGGTCCCAGGCCGTTTGCAAGCTACCTGCTATTCGAGCACAACCAATTCGTAGTCGTCGAGACGCGGTATGTCGAACGCGGTAGATCCGCTGCGGACTCGAGTCGAAATGATAATTGGGTTTCGAACTGTTCTCGCCTTCTGAAATTTTCCCGCAACCTCGATGTGAATGTCTCTCATTTCGACCGGTTTGAAATAACCCGTTTGCGAGTGCCCGCTCAGATTGAGTAAGTGCAGCAGATGACGTCCATTCTGTTCCATCGATGTGATCTCAACCAGCGGGTGCGCATTCGTCGTTAACTGCCGATGCGGACATAAGCGATCCAAGACGTCTCGAAACAGTCCGGCATGAGCAGGCAAACTCAAACGATAATACAGGGCGCCGAGATTCCAGGGAATCCAGGCGACAGTGCCGGCACCGATCTGTTTGAATACGAGGCCGGGCGTCACGGTATCTTTCTGATCGATGTGCACGAGTTCCGGGGGACCGATCTTCGAAGGTGGGACGAGCGTAAGAATAGCTGGGTTGCTCTGTGCGATTTCAGTAAAGGGGCCGCTAATCATCAATAACTCTGTTTCCTCCAACGACGGGAACATCGAAGGAGCACGAACCCGCACGTAACCTTTGATATCCGTCCAGGTCTTGACGACGGGCGCTATGGAAAAATCGGGCGGCCGAGAACTTGCAAGTAAGACGTGACCGCCGGCTTCTGTATATTGGCGAAGCTCCGCAGGCGCCCAATCGCTAGCGATGAT
>JAFAQG010000980.1 GCA_019246575.1 Acidobacteriaceae bacterium | reverse complement strand
CAAGGGGCGAAAAGGAAAGAAGACTTCTCGGACGATCGCGTTATCGCCGGGAACACTTGCTGACCTCGAACTCTGGCTGCCGATGCTGCCCAATCAGGAACCGGACGGGCTTCTGTTCCCATCGGAGCGCAACACGGCGCTGTGGCGCGACAACGTTTGGTATCGCTCTATGCAACCGGCTCTTGAAACTGTGGGACTCGGCTGGGCAACGTTTCAGGTGCTGCGGCGAACCAACGCAAGCCTAGGCCGGAAAGCGAAAGTCGATGACAAGGTTGCAGCCGATCAGCGCGGACACGGGCTCGGCGTAAGCCTTGAAGTGTACTCTCAGAGCGATCTTCAGCAGAAGTCAGCAGTGGTGGAAAAAATCGAATCTGAGGTGATTCGGTAGTGTCAAGCAGGCGGTTCGGAAAGGAGTCGGCAACCTCATCGCGGCGTGCCAAAACGCCGCGAAATTGGCTATTGGAGTAAACGGAGTAAAACTCGGAAACTCAGATGCTCCCAAGTTATTGAAACATGGAGCGGGAGACGGGGATCGAACCCGCGACGTCCAGCTTGGGAAGCTGGCATTCTACCGCTGAATTACTCCCGCTTTCTTCTGACTGAGCTACTTAACTCATTCAGGACAGTTGTCCAACGGTTCAGGCACACTATACCACGGAACCGTCCCTAAACGGCACTCAGTCCAAGCTTGTTTAGCTCGCCGGTTTCAACCATTCCGTCTTTGACATAAAACAGGCCCGGGAAACGAGCTACCCAGGGCTTATTTGCTGCCGGCATGTACTGGCGTGCATTCGACTCGATGGCCTTCACACCGGGCACATGCGCTGCAATGCCGGCTGATTGGATCAGCGAAGCACCGGGGCACGTAAGGTCCTGAACGCACAGAAACATTTTGTGATATTCCGCGACAGGAGCAATGATCATCATGTCGCTCTGGCCTTTACACGCCTTCAGCGCGGCGCCCGTGTACCCGAGCTCGCGAGCAAGCATGAGCGCATCTATTCCCGTGAGTGCTTCATCGATGACGACCGGTACAAGCTCCGCCGCTTTTGCGACGCTTTGCCTGTGTGTGACCATGTCTCGCGAGAACGGTTGCTCAATGTACTGGATGCGTTTGAAACTTTCCGGAGCGCCTCGCTTGATGCGCTGGATGAAATCCAGGAAGTATTCGATGTTAGGGCATTTTTCGTTGAAGTCGAGAGAATATACCCAATCGGTGACTCCGCGCTTCTCTTGCGTTTCGGCAGTGACGCGATCGACTCGAAGTACGCGATCCACGTCCCAATCGAGGTCGTTGCCGTTCAGCTTGATTTTGAGATGAGTTAACCCGTCGTGATTGATCCATTCGGGTAGAGTTTCCGGCAAACCATCGTTGACGCGCTTCTTGATATCGGACTCTTCGATGGGATCGACAGCCGACACGAGGTGGTAAAGAGGCATGCGCGGCTTGGGCTCCTTGAGGATGAAGCGCTCGGGATACATGCCCTTGAACTGGGAGCCGGCGTAGTAGGACAGATCGCGCGACATGAACTCCGGCCCGTACGTGTAGTAGCAATTCAGATTGTGAACCTTCCCGAAGCCATCGTGGACAGCGGCGTCGAACGGACTTGCGGTGACGAGCGTGCACAATTTGGGAATCGGTTCATCCAAATGTAACTGCGACGAAACTTCTGAGGCGGCTTTCAGGTATTCAGGTTGAAGGGCCCAGTTGATGTCGATCGGATGGCCGGAGAGTTTCGAACCGGCCGTGATTTTCGAGATCCTGGCTGCGAGCGCCTTCATCGCGCCGAGAGTCGTGTCGTAGTTCATGGTGTGCGATGGGAACGCCCAAACATTTCCCATCGGCATCGACCCGAATCCTTTCGCGACTTTGCCGGCCGCTGTTCGAACCGTGCAATGCACGTTGATAATCGTTGCGCGATCTAAGACCGTGCCGCCGAACTTAATCGGTACGCGGTACTTGTAATCCTCGTACTCGAACGACATCTCCTCGACACGGATGTCGGTCGGCCGCGCAGTCGTCGCGGCCAGCACACCCGCACCGAGGCCGAGGGACCAGCGCGTGACGTTTCTCCCAAATTCCCGCCGATTCATTACCATCTTTCTTGACAGGGGGTCTAAACTGTTATATCAGCAAAAAGCAGTGCTGCGCAATTATGAACAGACGAGACTTCCTCTTGAACGTTGCGGCCGCGAATGCTGCTGCCGCAGAACTGAGCGCACAAGACCAGCCGCGGCCCGTGCTGTGCTTCTTCTCGAAGCATTTGCCCCAGTTGGGGTACGACGAGTTGGGCCGCCGATTGAAAGATGCCGGATTCGACGGCGTCGACCTCACGGTACGTAAAGGAGGACATGTGCTGCCCGAAAAGGTGCGCGACGATCTTCCGCGCGCTGTCGAGGCAATTCAATCTTATGGATTACGCGTGCCGATGATCACGACGGAGCTTACATCTCCTTCCGACCCGGCCGCGCGTCCCACTCTGGAAACGGCCGCGCGGTTGAAGATTCCTTTTTTCAAGCTTGGTTACTGGCCGTACCAAACCGACGTTTTGGCGAGCCTGCGGAAGGCAGCGGCCGACGTTCGGGGCTTGACAGATCTCGCAAAAGAGTACGGGATTGTCGGCGGATTCCATAACCATCCGCGCAACGTCGGACTGGCATTCTGGGACACAGATGAGATCATGCGCGAGCTCGATCCGAAGTGGATCGGCTACTACTACGACGCTCAGAATGCAACGTCTGAAGGCGCCATCCGCGGCTGGGAAGTAGGGCTGAGGTTGGCGTC
>JAFAQG010000018.1 GCA_019246575.1 Acidobacteriaceae bacterium | reverse complement strand
CACGCCAAGCACGTTCAAAACACCTGAGCGCGGAGCATTGAAGCGGCTGCAGCTGATCTTTGACGCCGACGACACGCTATGGGAGAACAACATCTACTTCGAGGAGGCATTCGCGCAATTCTGCGATTACCTGGCGCACTCTTCCATGTCGCCGCAGCAGGTCCGCGGCGTGCTCGATGAAATAGAGCTCGCAAATTCGAAGATTCACGGCTACGGCTCGCGAAATTTTGCCCGGAATCTAACAATCTGCTTCCAGCACCTGGCCGAGCGAGATATTTCGGATGCCGACCTCGAAGTTGTCAAAGACTTCGCCCACGCGATTCTGAAGAAACCGATGCAGCTGATCGAAGGAGTTGCGGAGACAATTGCCGAAGTCGCGACTCGTCACGATTTGACGATTTTTACGAAAGGCGATCCGGAAGAACAACGATTGAAGATCGATCGCTCCGGGCTGGCGCATTACTTCCAGCACACAGCGGTTGTGAAAGAGAAGAATGCGCCGGCATATCGGGCCTTGGCCGAGGAGCGCGGGTTCGTACCCGAAGAGACTTGGATGATCGGCAATTCGCCTAAATCGGACATCAACCCGGCCCTCGCGGCCGGACTCTCAGCTGTGTTTGTGCCACACGCGCGAACCTGGAGCTTGGAACACGAAGAAGTACCCGAGAGTCATCCACGACTGCTGTGCATTGACCGCATTAACGAACTGACGAAATATTTCTGAGCGAACCAGATCACCGCACCGCGGCGGCGGAGAGCGATGCGAAAGACAGTAAGGTGGACGGGAAAATGCCGAGTACCAGAGTGCCGAGCGCGCTCGCCCAAATCGCAACGCGCAGGCTCATCGAAGGAGGAAGAAGCTCCGCTGTAGCTTCGCCCGGCTCGCGCATATACATGGCGACGATGATCTTCAGATAGTAGTACGCCGCGATAGCACTGTTGACCAGGCCCAGCACAGTCAGCCACACGAGGTGCGAGTCGAGCGCCGCTTGGAAGACGTAGAACTTCGCAAAGAATCCGCCCGTAAGCGGAACTCCGATGAGGGAAAAGACGAAGACTGCAAGCAGTGCAGCAATCGAGGGCTCGCGCCGGGCCAATCCCGCTAAGTCGTCGATACGAACGTGCTGCTCGTGACGCGCGGCGACGTAACTGATGACTGCGAATGCCCCGATATTCATGAGCGCGTATGCGGCCAGGTAAAACATGGCAGCGGCCAAACCGATTTGCGAATCGGAAGTGAGTGCAACCAGCACATAACCGGCATGCGCAATGGAGCTATAGCCCAGCAGCCGCTTTACGTTGGTCTGCAGAAGCGCCGCGAAGTTCCCAATGATCATGGTGAGCAAGGCGCACGCCCAGACCATCGGAATCCACCGCTCATTCAAGGAACCGAATGAGGTCATGAAAATGCGAAAGAAGACGGCGAACGCCGCAGCTTTCGGTCCAGCAGACATGAACGCTGAAACCGGCGCTGCCGCACCCTGATAAACATCCGGAGTCCAGATCTGAAATGGCGCTACGGAAACTTTGAACGCAAGCCCGACGAAGATGAGCGAAGCTGCGAGACCGACCAGGATGGACGGATGCTGCACGGACTCGAGATACTGGCGGATCTCATCAAAATTGGTGGAACCGGCAAGACCGTAAGTCCAGGCAATGCCGTAAAGGAGAAATGCGGTGGCGAATGAGCCCAGCAGAAAGTACTTAAGCGCCGCTTCGTTGTTGCGGCGGTCATCGCGCAGATAACCCGCGAGAATGTATGTCGCGATGGATGAAATCTCGATCCCGATGAAGACCATGATCAAGTCGCTGGAGATGGCGAGAATGGATTGTCCGACGATCGAGAACAAGATAAGCGCGTAGTATTCGCCGCCTTGGGCATTCTCACGCGCCAAGTAACTGAAGGATGCGAGAATGCAGAGAAAGCCGACTACGAGTACCAGTCCTCGGAAGAACGTTCCGTATCCATCCACCACAATCATGCTTTGGAATGCCGCGCCGCGATCCAGATAGGCAAGAACGTTGGCCGCGAATGCCAGCGCGATTCCGACGAGCGCCATGGACCCGAGCGCCGGTTTCTGGCGCGGATGGGTAATCGCCTCGAGCATCATGATCGCGATGCCGAATATGCTTAGCAGGATTTCAGGAAGAAAACGCAGGTACTCGACGGCGTGAGGCTGAAAGTTATCGGGCAAGGCTCGCCTCCGGAACTTCGTGCGAGCTCGGCCGCACGAGCTCAACGCGATACTCTTCGGCGCCTCTGCTGCGCGCCAGGGTCTGCGCGGTGGCGGAGGAAACGGGTGGCAGGAATGACTGCGTGTAGCATCCAAGCCAGACCATGAGAACGATCATCGGAACGAGGGGGATCCAGTCGCGCATTGCGAGATCCGGGAAAACCCGATTTCGTTCGGACGGCTTGCCCAGAAAGGTGCGCTGATACATCCAGAGCATGTACGCAGCTGAGAGGATGACGCCGATTGCGGCCCACACCGCCCAGGAAAATTTCACAATCGCAGCGCCCTGGAGCACCAGGTACTCGCCGATGAAGTTGCACAGAGTGGGAAGACCGATGCTTGCAAGTAACGCAATCATGAAGGCAGTCGCGAGGCCAGGCGCAGGTGTTGCGACACCGCCGAAATCTGCGATCTCCATGGAACCGCGGCGTTGCTCGAGATACCC
>JAFAQG010000006.1 GCA_019246575.1 Acidobacteriaceae bacterium | reverse complement strand
CTTTTACCAGGAAGGTGATCGTACCCCCAATACATGCAGAGATATATTCGGACAACACTGGCATTCTCTCAAAATAAGCTACTAACCTCTCACTCTCGGGCAGCTCACCAAAATCGGAAAACCAGAATTCCCGACGCCGTTCGCGATACGCGTCGATATACTCGCGCTTCCGAGTGTAAGGGTTGAGACGTTCAGACCCAAGATCGGTGTTCTTCCAAAGGTAAGCGTCATCGAACTTGTCGCCTGGAAGAAGAAAGTAACTTTTCGCCGCTATATCGGGGCGCGCGTGTTCTAGGTCAAGCAGAATATCAAGCTGGTCGGGAAATACAGATTTGGCGCTACGGTCATTGAATTGGGCCAGAGCAGGATCAAGGAAGACGGGCGGCCCAGCAAAAAACACGACACGCCGCGGTCGCAAAATGTCAATCGTTCGCTTGCAATCGTCAAGCTTGTCACGTCGCTTCTGGAGACACCGCTCATCCATGTCACTGCACGGATAAGTGTAGCAGATGGGGTATTCGCTTGCACCCGATCCCTGTAGGCACAACGAATCTACATCGGTTAATATGCTACGGATGCGGGCTAATTGATCTTTAGCAAGCCTTGCGTCATTTAAATTAACAACATTCGTCGACGAGTCGTAGGCTACTATCGCAGAGTCGACTTCTCCTGGCGATTGTTCGGGCACAACAAAGATTCGCAAATCGGAATCGTCGATTGTGAATTCCTGAAACGGCGCATGTTCTATAATTTGCCCCGATACGCAGGCTGGGAGCGAGCCGCGCGCCAGTCGAGCAAACCACCGCGTCTGATAGGCCGGGATATGAATTCTTACCGACGGGTTTTCTGTCAGCAACCTCGAGAGAAGAGGAGGATCGAAATGGTCGGCATGATTGTGGGATATACAAATGTCGCTAACGCCGCTGATGGCCTCATCAGTCAGAGTAGTGTTCTCGGGAAACTGAAACCATGATCCAAAAAACGCTCCGCTGAGTGAGAACCACGGATCCATCAAGGCAGCCGATTTATCTGCTTGGTAAACCTTGAGGCAGGCATGCCCAAAAAATCTGATCTCCATAGTTGGCTCTCCCCTCCATGATTTTATTTCGGCACAGGGCCATCTGCTGGCTGCGCGGCGGCCGTCCGCGCAGTCATCGAAGTCGGCGCAGCGCACATAGAGGTGCCAACTGTCTCTCGGCTTGAGGGAGAGAAGGCCGCTAACGGTTGCGGTTGCCAGATCCGGCGGACGCGTCTTTCAATCTGAATGGTTCCATTCTCGGTTTGGACCCGGAACGCCGACGCACCCAGCACGGCGAGAACACCCCGCGCTAACCACGCGGCGTCCGAAACGAGAGTGCGGTGAGGAAAATAGGCCAGATCAATCCGGGCCTTTGTCTCAAAGAGCTGCCTTCGATAGAACATCTCCGGGTCGCATCCAGAAGGATACAGGGCGCCTTCGTTCCGGAACACCACCTGACTCGGCCCAAACAAGCCAGGCTTATAGTCGAGGAGCGCGCTAGTTGCGACTTCAAAACAATCGGCCAGCTCAAGGGATTCAGGTCGGGGCCCTACCGCCGCTATATCGCCTTTGAGGAGGTTCCATAGTTGTGGCAACTCGTCGAGCTTAGTCCGTTCCAACAGCCGCCCGACTCGCGTCATGCGGGAGTCACCCCGTAGGGTCACCGCGCGACCCGGTTCGTCTCCGCATTCGACGAACTTACGAAACTTGTATATTCGGAACTGTCGACCGCGGTGTCCTAGTCGAGTCTGCGAAAAAAAAATTGGTCCGCGCGTATCCAGCCGGATGGCTAGCGCGATCAAAAGCGCGGGCAGTGCAAACAGTGTTAATGCGAAGACCGCAAGAAGTAGATCGATCGTGCGTCGCACTGTGTCGGGCATCCTGCCAGGACGGCCATTCATGACAATGGGCATCCTCGGAGCGAGTAGCAGGCGTCCCCGTTCACGGCGTGCGGCACTATTACCTATCCAGCGTACCATTCTGACGGAGCCATTTTAGCAGGCGTTCGATCACCGGCTTGGAACAGGCATCAACGGCTTCGGAGTATCAGCGTGTAGAGCGGTAGGCGAGCGCCCTTCCCTCCCGATTGAATGACCGCTTTCATGTGACGTCCCCACTCGGTTA
>JAFAQG010001047.1 GCA_019246575.1 Acidobacteriaceae bacterium | reverse complement strand
GCCGCCGTGCCCTGGAGAGGTGTGTTCACCGCCGTCCGCTCGGCGAATGATCGTGCAGCGGGATTGCGGCTCTGCATGTCGGGAATCGGTCGCCTGCGTCCGACGAGCGTTTTCGCCGCCCCCGTTCGCCGGACTTCTTCGATAGTTCGGTCGATAAATTCGCGGACGCCGACATACCGTTCAAAGTAGCGGCGGATGTACAGTTCCGCTTCCTTGCGGTCGATGCACAATGTCTGTGCAAGCCCAAACGGCGTCTGTCCGTAAACGATTCCAAAATTCACCGCCTTCGCCGCTCTCCGCATGTTCGCGTCCACCATCATCGGGCTTACCTTAAAGACTTCCGCCGCGGTTCGCGTGTGAATGTCTTCGTTGTTGCGGAAGGATTCCAGAAGCACGGCATCTTGCGACATGTGTGCTAACAGCCGCAGCTCAATTTGCGAATAATCCGCAGCCAACAATTCCCAACCTGGCTGAGGAACAAACGCGGCGCGAATCTCGCGCCCTTCCTCGCTGCGAATTGGAATGTTCTGCAGGTTCGGATTCGAAGACGATAGACGCCCGGTAGCCGCTCCCGTCTGGTTGAACGTTGTATGCACACGGCCTGTATCGGGCCGGATGAGCGCCGGGAGAGCGTCGATGTACGTGCCCTTGAGTTTTGTGAGTTGGCGGTAATCGAGGACGAGTTGTGCGACGGGATATTTGGGCGCGAGGCCTTCGAGCACATCGGCCGCGGTCGAGACTACCTTGCCTTTTCCGTATTTGACAGGAGCGGGAAGCGCTAACTCCTCGAACAACACTTTTCCGAGTTGCTGAGGCGAATTGATGTTGAACGGATGCCCGGCGTGCTCATAGATATTTGCCGCGATGCGGTCGATTTCCTGCGTCAGCCGGGTCGAGAGCTCTCCAAGGGCTCGTGTGTCGACGCGAATGCCGGTTTCCTCCATTTGCGCGAGCACAGGAGCGAGTGGCAGATCGATATCCCGATACACGCAAAGCAGCTCCTGGCGCTCCACTTCGGGCCGCAGCATCTCGATCGCTGTTAATGTCGCTTCGGCCTGCTGCTCGGCCGCGGCATTCAGCTTGCGGTCGAGATAGCGCTCGGCGAGCGCTTCGGGGGAGCAAGCGCCGGGATCTGCGCAGACCAGAAATGCGTAGAGCATGGCGTCGTCCACGATGTTCCGCAGCTCAATGCCAAGTCCCCAGAATGCAACGGCAATCGATTTCGCGTCGTGGACTGCCTTCGGCACCGCGTCCGACTCGAGCACCGGCTTAACAGCATCAAGGAGAGCGAGGGGCACGGCCCTGCCCTCGCCGATACGGTACGACAAACCGAGGTAAGAGTTCGTCAGATCGAGAGCTATTGCTAGTGGCGCAGCCGGCGCCCGTTGGGCCAGCCATTCTTTCGCAGTCGCGTGGTCATTGAGTGTCGTGTAATCGCGGCTGGCGCTGTCGTCCTCCGGCGGAAGGTCCTTCAACAAACTGAAGAACTCAAGTTCTTTGAACAGGCTCTTCAGCGCTGTAGTATTTGGAGGCTGCGCTTTCAGCGTCGCGAGATCCCATTCGAGAGGAAGTTGAGTATGAATAGTCGCCAGTTGCTTGCTCAAAAGAATCTGATCGCGGTTGTTCTGCAGGCTCTCGCGATACATTTTCCGCTCGACTTCGGCCGCCCGCTCTAGGGTTGCCTCAATCGAGCCGAAGCGCGCGATGAGATCTCGCGCCCCTTTGTCGCCGATTCCGGGAGCCCCGGGGATGTTGTCGATTGAATCGCCCTTTAGCGCAAGCAGGTCCGCCACCTGCGACGGCTTCACGCCCATGAACTGCTCGACCTTGGCCTCGTCGTACCACTCATCGTCCTTCATCGGATTGAGCATGAAGACGCGTTTGTTGACCAGCTGCAGCATGTCTTTGTCGCTCGAAACAATGACTACCTCGAGCGGCTTCGAATCATTGCGGCATGCGATCGCTCCGATTACGTCGTCCGCCTCGTAGCCGGGAAACTCGAGGGTCACGATATTCATGGCTTCGAGAAGCTTGCGGACGTACGGGATCTGCGGACCGAGATCCGCGGGCATCTCCGTTCGGTTGGCTTTGTATTCCGCGAAGCTCTCGCTGCGAATCGTAGGTTCGCTACTCTCGAACACGGCTGCGATGTAGTCCGGCTTGTAAGCCGTGATCAGCTTCCGCAGCATGTTGTGAAAGATAAAAATTGCTTCAGTGCACAGGCCCGCGGTGGTACGCATTGGCGGAGCGCCGCTGCGCGCGCGGGCGTGGTAGGCGCGGAAAATGAACCCGAAACTATCGATTAAGAACAGACGCGGAATTGGCAATACATTCAGGATAAAAGTAGCTGCTGATACCATCTCGATTCAAGGTTCAGGTGAACTTCCGTTATCCCGTCTTTCTCGACCTCGCAGGCAAGAAATGTCTTGTCACAGGCGAAGGTTTCGAGCTCGCGGCGAAGGTCCAGGCCCTGGTCGATGCGTCCGCGAATGTCGTGTACGTGAACCCGCAAGCCGAGCCGAAAATCCAGGCGCTCGCCGAAGCCGGCATCGTGGAGTGGCGCGCGCGGGACTTCGAGCCCGCCGACCTGGTGGATTGTTTTCTCGTCATCAGCGACCAGGATGATAATTCAAACGTCTTCCGCCTGGCCGAAGAGAGTCGTGTCTTGTGTAATTCCGTAGACGATGCCGAGAATTGCCGGTTCAGCTTTGGATCCGTCCATCGTCAGGGCGACTTGACAATCGCGATCTCTACAAATGGATGGGCGCCGGCGCTCGCGGTCCGGATACGAGAACGTCTGGAAGGGGAGATTGGCCGCGAATACGCGAAGTTACTGACGCTGCTGAAAGAGATCCGGGCCGAGATTACCTCGCGCCTCCCTGATTTTGCCTCACGACGCCAGCTGTGGTATCGGATTGTGGATTCGGATGCGCTCGAGTTCCTGAGAAACGGCGAAGACGATAAGGCCGCTGCAAAGATTCGTCAAATGCTGGAAGAGACCGTCAACAGCACTTCGCGTTCTGATACTTCCGACGATGTCGCCGCTCGCTGAACAAGCGCCATTCCGCCGGCGAGTGTTCACGCCCGGTATTGGCGAGATAGCGGCGATACGGAGTCTCGTCCGAAAGCTCGCGCGAGAGCGCAAGCAAAAATCGATACAGCGTACGAACTACTCTCATACCTGCTCCATCTCGAGCTGCGAAGCCACAAAGGGCGATTCGGAGCTTACCACCGGCCGTGTGCGGCGGAGCAATCCGTACCACACACGCAACGAATCGATCAGAATGGTCGAGACCAGGACAAGAAAGGCAGCGCAAACTACCGCGTCGAGCCTTTCGTTGAACATCACGGCGCGCGTCTCTGCAATCTTTTGAGCCGCCACGCTGCCCGTTGCAATTGCGTTTTCAAGCGCGCTCGCATGAGCCAGAAAACCGATGCGCGGCTCCGGCGAAAAGATCTTTTCGAGGCCCGCGGCGAACGTTACGATAACGAGCCAGGCAAGCGGAGCGGCGGTGATCCACAGATATTTCGCTCGGTGCATCTTCAGCAATACTGTGGTAGCGACACAGAGTGCAATGGCGCTTAGCAACTGATTCGAAATCCCGAACAGCGGCCACAACGAATTGATGCCGCCGAGCGGATCGATAACGCCCTGATAGAGGAAATAGCCCCACGCCGCCACGATCAGGATGCTGGTGATGAGCATGCCCGGCATCCAACCGGTCCGGCCCAAGGGCTTGTAAACATGACCGAGCAGATCCTGCAGCATGAAGCGCCCCACGCGGGTTCCCGCATCGATGATAGTCAGAATAAACAGCGCTTCGAACATGATTGCGAAGTGGTACCAGAAGCTGAGAACGGTGTCTGCGAAACCGGTCGCATTCAGCGCGCCTCCAAAAATCTGCGCCATTCCTAACGCGAGCGATGGAGCGCCGCCTGTTCTTCCGAAAAGGTCGACTTCGCCAATGCGGTGCGCGAGTTCGGCCATCTGGGTTGCGGTAACCGGAAATCCCCAGTGCGAAATCGTCGATGCCGCCGTCGTAGCACTTGCCCCCACGATTCCGGGCGGCGAGTTGACGGCGAAGAAAACTCCGGGAGCCAGCGATGCAGCGGCGACCATCGCCATAATGCCGACTAATCCTTCGAGCAGCATGCCCCCGTATCCGATGGGCCAGGCATGAGACTCCCGCGCGATCATCTTCGGAGTTGTGCCCGAAGAGATCAGCGAATGAAAGCCCGATATAGCTCCGCACGCGATGGTGATGAAGCAGAACGGAAAGATTTTGCCGGCAAAGATAGGCCCGCTCCCATCGGTAAATCGGGTCAAGGGAGGCAACTGAAGCTGCGGGTGCGTGCAGAAAATGCCGATGGCCAGCAGAAAGATCACCCCCAGTTTGATGAACGTGCTCAGGTAATCTCTGGGAGCGAGCAGCAGCCAAACAGGCAAAGCGCTGGCGAGAAAACCGTAGACCATAATGGCAAACGCAAGCGCGATGCCGCCAAATGTGAAAAACGGGGCCCATGCCGGCGATGCCGCGACCAGCTTGCCGCCCCAGATGCTCGCGAGTATGAGGCCGAACCCGATGGCGGAACTTTCCAGAACTTTCCCCGGCCGCAGATAATGGAGATAAACGCCCACGAGCACCGCGACGGGAATCGTCATCGCGATCGTGAATGTGCCCCACGGGCTGCCCTTTAGCGCATTCACCACGACGAGGGCGACAACCGCGAGCAAGACAATCATAATCAGCAGCACGGTTATGAGCGACACTACGCCGCCTACTTTGCCGATCTCCTGACGGGCCATTTGGCCGAGCGTTTTCCCGTCCCGCCGCATGGAACAGAAGAGAATGACGAAGTCCTGGACGGCTCCGCCCAGCACGGCTCCAAAAAGGATCCAGAGAGTCCCGGGCAAATAGCCAAACTGGGCCGCTAAGGTGGGCCCGACAAGGGGTCCGGGCCCGGCAATCGCGGCGAAGTGATGCCCGAACAGGATCCATTTGTTGGTTGGCTCGAAGTCGTGGCCGTCGCGGAACCGCTCGGCGGGCGTTGCTCTGCGATCATCTAACATCACCACCTTGGCCGCGATGAACTTGGCGTAAAAGCGAAAGCCGACCAGAAAAACGGATGCCGCCGCGGATACGAGCCAAAGGCTATTCACGGCCTCGCCGCGGCGCACTGCAATTACGGCGATGCACAGCGCCGCAAGAACCGAGACAAAGGCCCAGAAGAGCCGCGCGATGTGAGGACGCATCAGGGACAACTAGTGATGAGCGATCGCAAACATCAGGCCGGCGAGAATGCACAACACGATCGCTCCCACTGCAGCGACCTTGGCCAGAATCCTGTTTACGGTTGATTCGCCGCTTTCCAGCCTGATTCCGATGACCGATGCCGGGCCGCGCCGGAAGCCCCGTTTTTTTAGCGGCTTCGCCGGCGCGCTCGCCCCCTGCGGTATCTCGATGACGCGCCTGAACGTCGGTGACAGGCCGCCGCTATCGTACCCGAGCTCGTTCGTGAGCTCAACCACAACCCGGGAATCGGCTCCGTCCGACACGCCCCCGATGTACTGGCGCGGAATCCAGATCTCGAATCCTCTTTCGGCATTAACGACCTGCACCTCCGACCACGAACCATGCCCGAGGAGCCAATCGTTCGGCGCCGTGTTGCGGATAGGCGGATAAAAGGAGAACCTTCGTCGTCCTATATAGTCCAGCGGCGACGGTACCAGCGGCGCTGACATTGATCTCAGTCTAGCTTGACCTTTGCCGGAGCGACGCCTCACACCCGGCCCAGCACGCGCAAGTGCCGCTCCATATCCTGCGCATGCGGAATGAGGGGAACGCTGAGCTGGGCGGTATCCGGATACTCGTCAAATGCCGCAAACAGCGTCATCTTCGCGATCGCATATCGCTCATTCGTCAGGAGTTCGCGTCCTACCTGCCGGGCGCATTCGGCAAGCGCCGAGTCGCACAGCCGGATGTTGATGGCGAGACTCTGGTTACGGCTTCGGCTCGCCTCGAAAACGAACTCGATGCTGTCCGGGAGTAAACGATAGCCCCGGTACACGTACTGATAAACGAAGCCCGTCTCGGCCGAATAGGTTTTCGTACGAGCGTGCGCCGGAGCGCCCCTCAGGACTTCAATTTCGGACCCGGCCTCCGGCTTTTTGTTACGACCGAACCATCTCCACATCAGAATTGAATCCAACAATCAGTCGGATTAGGCCTTTTCGCTACTCTACATAGCTTAAAATAAGAGGATTACCTGCCTGTTCGGGATTGCCATTTGACTTCTACCACCGTTCTGGAAGAACAAACTGTTTCAAACGATACTTCGGCTGCGCGGCGCTCGTTTTTTCTGGTTTTCTCCTGCACTCTGATTGGCGCGTTCGCCCAAATTCTGGTCAGGCTTGGAGCCAAGTCGCTGGGCGCACACCTCACCTTAAGTGACGTAGCTCACAATCCCAGGCTGTTCGTTCAGTTCTCGCTGGACATGCTGAAGAATTTCAAGCTGTTCTCCGGGTACTGTCTGTACGGTGTGAACACGTTTCTGATGGCGCTGGCATTGAAAGGCCGGGAACTTTCGCGCCTGTACCCCATCATCGCTTTGACGTTTGTCTGGGTTACCATTCTTTCCCTTGTCCTGCTGGCCGATGAGCACCTGAATTTCTTTCGAAGCATGGGTATCGCTTTCATCGTGGGCGGCGTTTCGATTCTGGGCCTCAAGAAATAACGGCATGACGACCTCAACAGCAACACCGCTTAGCTCAATTGTCCTAGTACTCTTCGCCTCCTTTATTGGATCTTTTGGCGCGGTATTCTTGAAGCTCGGCGCAGAGCATCTGAAGGGGAGTCTAGCGAGGCTACTCACGAATTATTGGCTAGCGACGGGCATTGCGCTGTATCTCCTCTCGTCCGTGTTCTACATGATGGGGGTGGCGCAGGGTCAACTCACGGTTCTGTATCCGATGGTTTCGCTCGGCTATCTGTGGGCGATCGTATGGGCGCGCCTGTTCTTTAAAGAATCCTTTACGATGGCGAAAATCGCCGGTTTGACTATGATCATCGTCGGCGTGGCACTCATCAATCTGGGCAACGCGTAGCAGAGGCTATCGGGACCGATTTGCTCGGCTGCACCTTTGTTGTCGCTCAGCTAGTCTAACCTAGTAGTACGCCTTACATGTCGACCAGCGTTTTGGATGCGGCACCGGTCGAAGAACTTTATCGCAGTTTTGAAGATAGGTTTCGGGCACTCCGGCCGGGGGAAGATGTCGAGCGGTTGCATCGTGCCTTTGTTTTCGCCATGGAAAGGCACGGGGCACAGAAGCGAAAGTCAGGCGAGCCGTACATCACCCATCCAATTGCGGTAGCGAACATTCTCCTTGACATGCAGATGGACACCGTGTGTCTCCAAACCGGCCTGCTGCACGATGTTGTTGAAGACACGAACGTCAAGGTCGAAGAGATTAAAGAGCGCTTTGGCGAAGACGTGGCGCGCTGTGTCGACGGCGTAACGAAACTCAGCAAAATCAGCCTGGGCAATCGGGAGGACCGCCAAGCAGAGAGCCTGCGTAAGATGCTGCTGGCGATGACGGGCGATATCCGCGTCGTGATCGTTAAGCTCGCCGACCGGCTGCACAACATGCGCACTATCGCATCGCTGCCGCGCGAACGGCGGATCTCGATAGCGCAGGAGACTATCGATATCTATGCACCGATAGCGCACCGGCTCGGTATGGGAAAACTGCGCGGGGAACTGGAGGATCTCGCGTTCCAAACGCTCGAGCCGGAGGCCTCTTCGGAACTCATCCGCGAGATCGAATCGAAGCGGCATGAACACGAGCACTGGCTGAGGTTGATTCAGACGCAAATCGAGCAGAAGCTTGCTCGAGAAGACATTCCCGCACGGGTCGAGGGACGTGTAAAGCGCGCTTATTCGGTGCACCTGAAGCTCAAACGGCAAAAGATCACACTCGACCAGGTTTACGATTTACTGGCGCTGCGCATCATTACGGACTCGGTAAAAAACTGCTAT
>JAFAQG010001000.1 GCA_019246575.1 Acidobacteriaceae bacterium | reverse complement strand
GCAGTCCGGCCTCCCTAAACACCCGCGAGCCAAGAGTGTCGTTGATGTCTCAGTAACGTTTTCCGAAAACGCTGCCGGCTATCTCTGGGTGGCGGAAATCGATAAAGGAGAGGTGGAGATGGTGGCCGTTTCCAATCACATATCGGCTGCCGCACCCGATCGACAACTGCTCACAAAACGTGTGATCTGGGAGCAAAACGAGCCGCTCCTCGATGTGGTGCAGCAAGGTGATCGAACAGCGGTCTTGAGTTCGGGAAAACTCACCATCATACAGGCAGGAAAGCGATCCGACCTGGTCATCGATATACCCCCGATGCGCGATCCCAGGGGGCGGCTGGAGCTAGCTGGCAACGCGCTTACGGCCTACTTCCCGGGCGCCACTTGCCGCGGCACAATGGAGCCTCCGCACTTGGACTGCGACGATGCTTCCGCAGAATTTCTACTCAATGGCGAGCAGGTTCACTTTACGCCGGGTCGAAATACAATTGCAGGCATCCGGCCCGGAGATGAAACGGCAAGCGTCTGTGAAGGGATGAAACTGGCCGCGGTCAAAGAAGATGTACTCGCACTGTTGGACCACACGGGCGTCACTCGCGAGGAAGCAGAACTGCCCGGTACCATAACGGCGCTTTGGCCTGCCGCCGAGGGCGCAGTGGCCGTGGTGCGGAACCGGCAGACAGAACAATACACAGCGTATGCGATCTCGGTGGCTTGCGATAGCCATTAGTTGCCTCTCCGCAGCGCTGGCGGCGCGAGTCGTCCGTCCCCGGTATGGGGGAACGCTGCACGTCGAGACCAGCGCGGTTGGACAGATTGGCGCAACGCCGTTCGGTTGGCAGATCTACGAGACGCTCGTACGCTGCGACAATCACGGTGCGATCAAGCCATGGCTCGCGACCGGTTGGATGCACGACGCAGCCGCCGGGAAATGGATCTTCTCACCGCGAAAGAACGTGATTTTGCCTGACGGATCTCTGTGGGCGCCCGAGGAGAAGACATTAACCGTGCCGGATGCCAAACCGCTGGACCAAATCCTGGTGGAAGCCGGCCTGGATGATAAATCCGCGGCGGAAACCGGCCCGTTCCGAATAGCAAACCAGCGCGTCCGAGAATTTGTGCAGTTGGCCGCGAACGAGAAATACTGGGGTGGCCGCCCTTTCCTGGACTCCGTTGAAATCCAGATGGGACGAACAAGGCGCGATCAACTCCTGGACTTCGAGTTGGGGAAAGCCGATGCGGTGGAAGCCGAGGTCACCGATATTAAGTCTCTTAAGCAGCCGACTGTAGTCTTGCAAGTTTCAAAGCCCCTCGAAACCATTGCGCTGGTATTTGAGGATGCAAAGACTTTGCGCGCCGTACGGGAGGCAGTAGCGCTGAGTGTCGACCGCTTGGCGATGCAGCGCGTAATGCTCGACAAGCAGGGTGAAGTATCAGGCGCGTTATTGCCGCAGTGGATTAGCGGCTACGCATTCCTGTTTTCGACGGCGCGCGACGTTACGCTCGCCAAAAGTTTAGCTCCGCGCGGAACTACAGTGTCGCTGTGTGTGGATGTTCGCGACAGGTTGCTGCGGTCCCTGGCAGATCGGATTGCCGTCGATATCAGCCAGACAGGAATGACGATACGGCCGGCGACAGGCGGTTGCGAAGCGCGCCTGATAAGGCTGCCCATTCGATCCGTGAATCCACAACAGGCACTCTTAAACCTTGCTTCTGAGATGCACGTTCCCGCGCCGGGGTGGACCTCTCCTTATGCAATGGAGTGCGAACTGCTTCGCGATCACCGGGTCGTACCACTGCTTCATCTCCCGCTTGTGTTTGCCTTAAAGCCGAATGTCAGAAACTGGTCAGCGCAATGGGACTTGGGTGATGTCTGGCTCGAGGAGCCTCAGTGACATTTCGAACCAAACTGCTCATTGTCTCTTCGATGACCGTGGCGGGCGCCGTGACGGTGGTGACGGGCGGTGTCCTGGTGGCGGCAAGGCAGGTATTTGAGCGCATGGATGCCCAACGGCAGGAAGCGCTGCTCGAGCAGTTCAAAAGAGAAATCAAGACACAGGGAGCGGCCGTAGGCGCTGCCGTCGCGCACGCCGGTTTATCACCAGTTGTGACGCGCATCGCCGCGGAAGCCAGCCGGCCTGATCCAGATTTCGCGTCCTTCTACACGGATGCGCAGTCGCTTGCTGAAAACACCGGCTTGGCGTTTTTGGATATAACGCGCAAGGATCTCACTATTTTGTCGTCGGCTCATTGGCCTGTCCGCTTCGGGTATAAGAATGACTGGGGAACCTGCAGCGCATGCAAGCCGAACGAGGCTTTCCTCACAAAGATTCCTTTGCCGGATGGCGCAACGGCGATGGCCTTGGCTGCGTTCCAGCGGCAAGGTGATCTTCTCTTGATGGGCGGCAAGCGGTTAGACGCTGCATTTATGAAGGCTTTGGGCGAAGCTCCCGGCGTGCGCACGGTACTGTGCGTCGGCCCGCAGGAGTGCTTCAGTGCGCAAGGTCCGGTCACCTTGAGCACGGAATTCCAAAACTTAATAAATGAAGCGGTGAAGAGACCAAAGCTTTCACGGCGGATTGGCGACGAAGCTTTTTTGGCGGTTCCGCTCCAGGAGCACGGCGCCATTTTTGGAGTGTTGTTGGTAGGCGCGTCACTCCATCAACAGATGACGTTGGAGCGATCGATCCTCAAACTCGGAGTGTCAGTTGCCACG
>JAFAQG010000231.1 GCA_019246575.1 Acidobacteriaceae bacterium | reverse complement strand
TCCCACGGGGCAGAGATTGGACGAACTGCTTCGGCTGACGGGCCGATCACGCGAGCAGTTACTCACTGCAATACGGACGAACTCGCACTTGTTCTTTCATGAGCAATCGGGACGTGTGTTGAGCAAAGCCTGGCTCGAGGAACGTCGAGAGCGCGTTCTCGAGTGGCTTCAGCGCTTTCATGCGCAGCATCCGTCCGCGCCGGGTGCACCGATAGCGAGCGCGCGACTGGGTTTCGAGCCTGAAATTGCAGCGATTGTATTCGAGAACTTTGCGGCTGTGCGTCTGGACGGGGAAGTGATCTCGCTTGCGACGCACAAGCCCGCATTTAGTGCGGAAGAGGCGCAGTTGCTGGGCAAGATCGAGTCCGCGTTTCGTAGCGGCGGGCTTCAGCCTCCGACGCCGGGCGAGGTCCTGAAGCTGATTCCCGATGGGAAGAGGGCGCGGGAGTTGTTAGAGGTGCTGGTCAAGAACAAGAAAGTTGTCCGTTTATCGGATGACCTGATCTTCCACGCCGATGCCATTTCGCAGGTTCGCAATACAGTGACAGCGCAGAGAGGCCGGCGGTTTTCCGTGCCCGATTTTAAAGATTGGATGAAGATCTCGCGCAAGTACGCGATTCCTTTGCTCGAGCATCTCGACCGTGCACGCGTGACGAGGAGAGAGGGAGAGAACCGGGTTGTGTTGTAGGAGAATGCCGAACAGGACCGCTCCCTCCGGGTCGCGGCTCGGTTAACGTCACGAGCCAAAGAGCGGTGCAATCAGAGTACTTCGAAAATCAGGCATTTCAGATAATGCGTCTCAGGAACGGTAAGCAAGATAGGGTGATCTTGTGCTTGCGTGCGCCGCTCGACCACGCGGAGTTGCTTGCGGCAATCGAGAGCGGCAGCAGCGATGATTTCGAGCAGATGCGCCTCGCTCATGTGATGAGAGCACGAGCAGCTGACCAGAACGCCGCCGGTTTCGAGGAGCCGTAAGGCGCGAAGGTTAATTTCTTTGTAACCGCGAGCCGCGCCTTCCAGAGTAGAGCGAGACTTTGTGAACGCGGGCGGATCGACAACGATGATGTCGAATGAGCGGTGGGCGGCAACGAGGCCCGGCAGGTATTCCAAAACGTCAGCCTGCTGAAACCTGACATTCGGTAGACTATTTGCTGCTGCGTTCTGGTCTGCGAGCTGAAGGGCGGCCGCAGAGCTGTCGAGCGCATCAACAGACTCGCAGACGGATGCAAGATGGAGCGCGAATCCGCCCGTACCTGTAAAGCAGTCAAGCGCACGGCCGTGCGCATAGCGCCGTGCCGCGACGTAGTTTTCGCGCTGATCCAGAAAAACGCCCGTTTTCTGACCATGGATGAGATCTGCGCGCCAGGTAAGGCCGTTCATGTGAATAAGCACGTGTTCAGAGACCTCGCCCGCGACGACTCGTACCTCTAGCGGGAGATTCTCTTTTGCACGTACGGGAACATCGTTGCGGGCCACGATTCCACGCGGCTGCAGCAGGTGGTTTAATACGGTTGCGATCTCGTTCGCCAAACGGTCCATGCCCTGATCGAGCAGTTGTACGACCAGCCATTCGGAATAGCGATCGACGATCAATCCCGGCAGAAGGTCGCCTTCGGCGTGAACGAGGCGATAGCTGTCGGAATCATGGACGACACGCTTCCGGTACTCGGAGGCAGCTTCGATGCGCGTGCGCAGAAATTCTTCGTCGATGACCTCGATGCGCGAGCTCAGCAGACGCAGGCTGATTTGGGAACTCGAACTGTAATGAGCAGTTCCGAGCGCTCGGCCTTTGAAGTCGATAACGCGAACCGCATCTCCGGCCTGCGCTTCGCCGCGGTCGAGAATGTCGCTCGCGAAGATCCACAGGTGTCCGGATTGGATGCGATCGGCCGCCTTGCGATTCACCCGGACAGTGCGCAAGGGCGGCATCGGTCTAGAGCAGAGGAGTAAGCATTATCTCTTCGGCTGCATATCGGGTGACGCCGAGTGGAGCAACTGCTGGGCACGGTGGAAGATTGAGTCTAAGGAATCTTGCACCGCATCGGCGATTTGCTCCGCTCCAGTTCCGTACCTGGTAGCTATCTGAGCCTCGTGGAGTGCCTGTATTCGAAGCCGCAATGATCGAAGCGACGCCGCCGGATCTGTATCCGTCAAAGCTTGATGGGCGAGCAATAGACCGAGAACCGACTCAACCGCCAGAATGGAGCCGTAGAGTGCGTCCAAAGAGTTATCTCTGAGACTTGGCGAGCTAATTTCCGAAGGAAGGTTCGTTACAGGATCAAGCATCGCTCCGCCTGCTCGCCTCGAGCGCGTAATCGTGCAATGCAAGCGGCTCGGCGTGAGGTCGCGAGTCGGAGCATGCGGGCAATGCTGCAGGGCCAACATCGCCGCGGTAGTAACTCAATAGGTCATCCACGTGTGCATCCATTGAGAAAATCCGCGAGGAATGACGCCAAAAACGCGCCAGCGGCAGCCGGCCTGTGGCAATTTCTTCGACTTTTGCGCAGAACGCGCGCATCGAGCCCGCCTCAAACACGAACTCCGAATTTCCGGCGATCTCCTGTGCCCCGCCGCGATCCGAGGTCAGGATAGGGATGCCACGAGAAACAATTTCGATGGCGACTTGGGGCAAGTTGTCTTCCCACAACACCGGCACGACGCCCAGATTGACGCCCGCAAGGACTTTATCGAGAGTGGCGTGCGTATAGCCCCGGTGAAGAATGATGTTACGGAAACGATGCACGACCCCTTTTAACCTGTTGACCACCTCGTCGCCTCGAAACGGTGCAGCGATGGTGATGCTGATATCACGTGCAAGGTGGTCCGGTATCGAGAACAAGGAGTCAAGGAAGAAGAAGCCTTTACCCGCACGCATGTATCCGAGGTAAGCGATATGGAGTCCCGGCGCCACGCTGCGTTTCCGCTGCGCGTGTGCGAATACCTTGGCATGCGCTGTTCCGATGTAAGACACGGCAATTTTCCCGGCGGGAACGCCACGATCGATGAGAACCTTTCGCGATCGCTCGGAAACCGCGAGAACCACGTCGAACACAGATGCGCACAGATCGATGTTCGTTTGCCGGAAGCGGGCATACCGGGCGGCTTTCCTATCCTCCATGATGACGAGAGTTTTTTCGGTCCCGGGCGGAACGAGTCGCGGGACGGGGTCCCTTGCTACGCGGCGTCCGATGTAGAAGTATGCGCGAAGCGCAATTTGAATGGCCCTGGAGCGCCGGCCTGACCAGCCGAGTCCTAACTGGTCAAGCACACTCTTAATCCTGCGAGCTCTGAATTCCCATTGGAACGGTCGTCAGATAAGAGGCAATTTACACATGCTCGTCCCTCCCGGTAGTCTTCGCACACCTTGTGTTCGCGGAACCAAAGGTTCACCTGCGGGCAAACGAGGTTGTAATTATGCGCCGAAAAAACAATGCGGCTGCCGGAAAATGTCGCCCGCACCTGGCGCAAGAACCCGGCCGTGATTCCTTCGACGTTCTGAAAATGAAAAACGTCTATATGGCCGAACCTGCGCTTCAACTCAGCGGTTATGCGGTCCAAACCGGGATCATGGTAACGGTCGAGGGCATAGAAAACAGCGTGCGCGGGTGCAAACATCGGTGAATTTAGGATTACGGCGCGCGGGATGCCGCGTTCGGTGCTGTACCGGACGCGCGGATATGGTCTCAGTACTGTATATTGGTCCCCGGAACTCAGACTAATTACGTCATGCCCTCGCTCTCGCAGTGCGTTAATGAGGTTTCTCTGGTAAATCGCGACGCCGCCACCCTGTTTTGAAACGGAGTCATCCGGTTGCACAAAGTTATACAAAACAATTCGCATTAACAGCTCTGTTCAGACGCTGAATGTTGGGACGCACCCAGTTCATTGTAAGTACTACGTAATATTGCGTGTGCGTGGAGCCCGCTCTCTCGGGCGTCGCACGGTCGGTATTATTGCGTATTCGCAATTACCTTCGTGCAGTGTCCAATAACAAGCGACGGCCGGGTGCGTAACCTTTCGTGAGCGCCCGCAGGGTCCGCCCTCTCACGTCGCGAGTGAATACATTCCAACTTACACCAGCCCGCGAAAAGACGTGAGTCCAGCTAACATAATCGGCCGTTTCCCGTTCCGGCGGCACGCACTGTTCTTCAGCAGTTCTTGATGCCGTGCTCGTCCGACACACAGCAGTTGTATGTGCGTTAATTCGCCGGCGATGTACGTTGCAGCGCGAACGGATTATGGAGCGAAGCATTCGCGCAGATCTCGCTTAACACGTTTTTCAATAGTTTCTATGAGTCGTATTGGGTTGAAAACACCGCAATCCGAACCACTGATGTCGTATTCGAGGGGCGAGGCAGGCTGTGGTGCCGTGTGTTTCGCGAGCGGGCGGATGGATCGTCTTGCCGCCTTTGCTGCGAATTCGTCAATCTGGACCGCGCCACACAGTCTGCGGTACGAATAAGGCTCGAAGATCCCGTAGCCGGCGCGCCGGGCCGCCTCTACATTGAAATCTACGCGGCAGACCGACCGCTGAGATTGGACAAAATTTCCTGGAGTACGAGTACCGAACCATTGCGAGAAGTATCGCTCGGAGTGGCAATTTGCAGTTACAACCGGGCCGCATCTGTGTTGCGTACAGTGGAGGGCTTGGCTCGGGTCGCGCCCGATGCTTCGATCTCAAAGATCGTGGTCGTCAATCAAGGCGAGCCATTGGATTCGAGTCGGTTCCGTGATTTACAAAAACGGCAATACCGACTGTTGCAAGTAATCGAGCAACGGAATGAGGGAGGATCCGGAGGGTTCGCCCGCGCTGCGATGGAACTATTGGATGCCGGCGAGTGCAGTCATATTCTGTTCTTGGACGACGATGTCGAACTGGATGCCGGCGTCGTTCGTACCGCGGTTTCATTTATACGTTTCGCAAACGATTCAGTGGTGACCGGCGGCCAGATGGTGGATGTGTTCCATCGGAACAGAATCTTCGATGCCGGCGGGCGAGTGCAGAACAATCGCATGTATGCCAACCATCGGAATGTCGAGCTTGCGCCTAGCAAGTCACTGGCGGCATTTGCGAGCGTGGCGACGTGCGATTTCAACGGCTGGTGGTTCACAATCTTCCCCGCCGAAAGTTTTCGCCTCTTCGGATTTTCGATGCCGACATTTATTCACGTGGACGACGTGGAGTATGGGATCCGGCTCACGGAAGCAGGGATGAGAACAGTTGTCCTGCCGCCGGTCTCGATCTGGCATGAGCCGTACATTGCGAAACGGCCATGCAGGTTTAGCTACTACGACGCTCGAAACTGGGCGATTTTCGCGAGCCTGTATCCGCACCGGTTGCAACCGGCGAAACCTCGCGCGGTGCTGCGTCAGTTTCTGGGGTCAGACGGTGTGTTTACAGCTCGGTCTGGAGGATTTCCTTCGCGGGCCGGAAGTAATGGACGAAGACGCAGCCGAAAAACAAGGCCGGCTCAGGGCGTTGGTGGACCGGCATATGGCGGAAGAACTTTCGCGGCGGCCGGAGATGCCGCTCGCCTCCGACAGATACCGGCATGACCCAACACTGGTGCGTCTGCGGTTGCTGAGTTCCGCTATCAGAATTCTGAGGGGATTTCCGAAGAGCAATGCCGCGGGCCGAGAATGCATTGTCACTGCGGAGATGCCGCTGGATTTCATGCCGCTGGGCCGTTCGTACGTACTGACCAGCGACAATCGGTATTTCCTGCGTTTTACGTACTCGCTCTCGAAGACTTGGGTGCACGGCATTCACGCGCTTCGAACCGTGTTCCGGTATGCGATGAAACATCGCCGCGCGGCGGCTCTATGGAAGAGCGCACATGCTGAGCTCTCAAGCGCGGAGAGTTGGCGGACGCGGTTCGAACTATCTCGCATCTAACACGGGCGGTTTTCAGCGCACGTGCTAAGCTGCTGGGGCGTGTGAGCCACCGCTGGTTTCCAATTCTACTGTGCGGCGTAATCTTCGGTTTGTACCTGGGTTTACCTACACGCAGCTACTATTGGGATGGTGTGCTGTTCTCGTTGCGAATAGAGCAAGCACAGCAGCATCAGATTCCAGTTGGCGAATTATTCCACGCGAATCACTTACTGTATTCGCCGGCCGGATACCTGCTCTATTCCGCCGCGCTCGACTGCGGGCTGATGCTGCGGGCCATCAGCGCCCTTCAGGTTGCAAACGCGGTGCTCAGCAGCATTTCGGCGTACGTGGTTTTTATTCTTGCGCGGCGCTTCACGGGATCGGAAAAAGTTGGATGGCTATGCGCGGCACTGTTTGCGTTTGGCGCGACCTGGTGGAAATTTTCGACGGATGCGGACGCTTACGTCATTTCAAATTTATTGATCCTGGTTGCGATTGCCTCGCTGACGAGTGCCCGGTCGAATGTTGTGCTTTGCGGCGTATGTCATACGACCGCGATGCTGTTTCACGAGCTGGCAGTATTCGCTTATGCGCCGATCCTGCTCACGCTTGCTCTCGACAACAGGCGGCCGGTAAGGGTCCGAATCGTACGCTTCGCCGCGTACATCATAGCGACAATCACCTGTGTGTGGGTTGTGTACTGGTGGTGTTATCGGGCACGTTTTGGGCCGCGTCACTCAGGCCTTATCTCCTGGGCGAGAAGCTATGCGTCGGACTCGGGATTTACGAGATCTCTGGGACAGCTGATCGGCGCAAATATCGCTAGCTGCGTGAAGCTCTTCGCGGGCGGCAAGCTCGCGCTGATAGAAGAGTTCTCGTCCTGGCCGATGTGGGTGTCGCTTACCGTCTGCGTTGCAGCCGTGAGCGCGGGCATGGTTCTGGCGCGGGGACATGTGCCGAGAAACGAGCCGCTTAAGACAGATCGTAAGGACTTGACAGTGCTCTGGATGTGGCTGCTAGCGCCGGCTATATTTCTCGCGAGCTGGGACCCGGGCAGCGCGTTTCACAAACTTTTTCTCTGGCCGGCGATTGTGCTGCTCATTGGCGCATACGGCTTGCCTCGGCTCCCCTCGCGCGTTGCCGCGGCCTTTGTCCTCGCGCTTGTGGCATGGAACTTCGGCGCGTTTATTTGGCCGCACGCGCACGTATCAGCGGACCCGGTGCTCAGCCTGGCGGTGGAGATCGATAAACAGCTGCCGCGGAATGCGACTGTGTATTACGCCGCATTCAGTCCCGATGACTGGTATCTCGATTACTTCGCACCCGGTCGGAAATGGGTTCAGATGACGAGCGATAGCGGGCAGGTTGTGGTTGCGGGAACCGGTCCTGTCTGCTTCGAGACGACGGCGTTACAGAACTTGAAGGACCCGTTGCGTCCGGACCCGAGGTTGAGTTGGGCGCTAGTGAACCAGCAGCACAATATCCGGTTCGAGTGCGTACATGAGCCGCGTTAGGTGTCGCGGTTCAGCTATCTGTGCTGTACTACATCTGTGCTGTTGTATTACACCAGTTGGATGAGATCGACTGTGCAGGCGAGACTCGACGAGGCGAGCCGCCGCCATCTTGCCCAGCTCGTGCGAAACCTCGGCTGGAGTCCATCGCGCGTGGTGCGCGAGGCGCTTCGCCGCATGGCGTCCTCTCAATTCGCAGGACGCCGGCCCCGCATCACCGGTTTGGGAGAGTTTTCCTCCGGCATCTCCGATCTGGGCTCGAACAAGAAACATCTGAGAGGATTCGGGGGGTGAAACCCGTTCTCCTGGATACCGGTGTTATTGTTGCGCTGTTAGATCGAAGCGAGA
>JAFAQG010000230.1 GCA_019246575.1 Acidobacteriaceae bacterium | reverse complement strand
CGTCTGGGTGAGCGCGATTTTCTGCAGTTCGTTGAAGAACTCGGCCTGCTGCCGTGCCCCCTTATGCAGAATCTCATTCGCCAAAGTAAAGAATCCCGATCCCGGACCGATCTCGTCCGTATAAGTGCCGGCGGCAAACCGCCTGCACGCCTCCGTCTTCGCAGGAATGTCCGTTCCCAACTCGCGAACGTACACGCAAGGCAGATTGAGCTGTCCGATCTTCTCCTTCAGCGTCATCCGGCGCATCAAGTCCCCGATTCGCTCTTCGATCGGCCGCTTCGGATCGAGGTAAACCGGCGTTTGTCCGGCCGGTTGCGCCAGCGCCGCCGAAAACGACGCCAGCGCCGCGCATGCGGCCGTTAAGAAAAACAATCGACTCCTGTTAGCTGACATATTTTTTCGTCTGTATTTGCATCCGCTTGTATCTGCTGTTCGAGGGACGGGCCTTCAGCGTGCCTTGTATGTGAGCCACACCGGGCTCGACCACGCAAGATTTCGATCTATCTGCATGACGCGCACATAGTAGTAACTCTCGCCGACTGCCGGGCTGTTATCGACATACGTGAATTCCACCGAATTGGTCCCGGGAGCGGAGTGATAGATGAAATTCTTATTTCGTACGATATCGACCGCGGTAATCCTGTCCGTGCCGGCGATCTTCACCGTCAGCTTCGGCGCGGCGTTCGTCTCGAATGCCTCGCCCATCAGGTGCGTCCCACCTCGGTCGTCGACGGCCTGAAAATCAAGGACGATATTGTCGGTGGCGCCGTAAACGTGCCGCCGCCGCATGCTCTCGACGATATCGGCGCGCTCCGGCGACGGGGAATAGATCATCGTGTAAGAGGTGTGCGTTGCGATGTGGTCGGAACTGGCTTCGACGCCCAGCTTATAGCCCTTATCGAGCGCATTCCAATAAAAGCCTTTCGGCCGCAGTTCCCCGTGCACAGGCACCAGCTTGTAGTTCTCGCTCTCCGCGCGCGGCGCGCCTTCGTATTCATAACTGGCGTGATAGCCCTGATAAATTTCCACCAGCGGTTCAAGCAGCGGATCGTTGTCGCGGAAATCGGTGCCCTGATCCGTGGCAATCGAATGCGGCATCGCAATGCCGCGATTCTGGCGCAGGTAGGGGTAAAGAACGGTACCGGAGTTGACCTGCCCCCGTTGTTCTTCACGCGAAATAGGCAGGGTGCGAACGCCGCGCTGCGCAAACACCACATTCCGATGCCCGTTGGGGTAGGCCACGCTGCGCTCATATCCGAACAGAGGCGTGTATCGATCGCGGATATGGTACAGATCGATGGCCTTTTCAGTGCGCCACCAGGTGTATTCGTTGTCGTCGCCCGCGTTGTGATCGGAGATGATACCGGTGTCCATCTCGGCGGCGTCAAGCATGTAACGGAAGTAATCTTCAATGCTTCCATCTCCCCCGCCGTCGCGCGAGATTTCGGTGTGACGGTGAAAATCGCCGCGCAGAATGCGTAGACCGCCGCTCTCCTTGCTCGTGCGGTAGGCGCGAATGCGCGCGACATCGGACGCTTCGTTCGGATGGACGGGCCGGTCGCGGCCAAAAGAGTCGACGAAGGCGTCTAGCTTCGGGGCCAGAGCCGGCGCGGAGTCGTGGAACCCGGCTTCGAGGATCTCGTGCTGCCGCGGAATCTCACTGCCGAAGCGAGCGTTGTTGAACGTGTAGCACATGCGTACGCCGTATGCGAGCGGCTGAATCGCGAACGCGCCTTCAGGCCTGGTCACCGATTCGGAGATGGGCATCAGTGGAGTCCAGTGGTCCCCCTCGAGGCTGGTGAGAAAGCGTTCCCAGTGAGCACCGCTGGCCCAGTTCTCGGAAACGTTGGTCACCGATGACGTACGGATTTCGAGCGATACCCAGATGCGTCCGGCGCCGTCGCAGGCGATTCGCGGCTGCTCGACGAAGCGGTTGTATCGCTTGGGCACGGCCGCCATGAGGTCCGCCGCCGGCTGCTTCCATGCGGCGTTCTCGAGTACAGCTACGCGCGGATGCCGGTCCGTATACAGAGTGGTGCCGCGCCAGGGATCTTCGTGCGTCCAGTCCTTCCCCCAGTTCATGCCGGATTCATCCCACGCCAGCCAAACGCGGTCCTGCTGGTCGACCGCTACAGAGGCATGAGCCTGAAAAACAGTGGAGCGCGTCACCTGCTGCACCGGGTCCATTGCGCCATCGCCGCTCACCTTACGCAGGAAAATGTCGTAATTGCCCGCGCGGTAGCTATCCCACGCAATATATAAGTTGCCGCGGGAATCGACCGCACCCGCCGGAGCCCACGCTCCCGGGCCGCTGACGTCGGCCGGCGTCGACCATTGCTCGCCACGGAGACGGCTCGACAGCACATGCGATTCGCCTGCCCGATAGCCCGTCCAGATCAGGTACAGCGTACCGTCACGTGCACGAATCAGGCGTTGATACGCGTTGGGACTATCGCCGGAGGTCAGCCGGCGTACCGCGCTCCACTCATTGCCGGCCTGGACGCGGGCGTAAAGGTTCCAGACCTCGCCTCTGCGTTCTGACCAGACGACCCACACGCGACCCGATCCATCCGTGGCTACGGAGGGCCGGTAGATATCGCCCTTCTCCGCGGTGAGCCGCGTTGTCTCCGACCAGCCACCCGGAATCGAGTGGCGCACGTAAACATGGTCGCCGTTGTCCTTATATGCCTGCCAGGCGACCCATACCGTGCCGTCGGTCGCGACGGCCAGATCGGCATAGTCGTGCTGTTCGGCACCAGATGGTTCCGGCGTCGGCGTTACCCGCTCTGAGACCGGGATCCGCTGTGCCGTGACATCGCCACGCAGGAAGCTTAGAATCGCGCCATACTGCAGCTGCTGCATTGGGATATCGAAATTGCCGGAGGTCGTATGCACATGAACCACTGCCGAGGTGGAAGCACGGACCGTCGCATCTACGCCTCCCGGCACCAGATTGCGGGCTCCTTCGTCCATCATCAGCGGCACCGGGCGGTCGGGCTGGTTCTCGAAACCTGCGCGCTGGATGTGCAGTCGCCAGGCGTCTTTCTGCTGGATGCCGTCCTGGCGGAGAAAGCGCCACCGCGTCAGCCGTATGACTTCCCCGGCGCTAAGCGCGAGAGAGCCGGAGTAATCGGCCTCTCTTTCCTGCAACTCGCCGAACACGATGCGGAAACCGATCAAGTTATCGGAAGCAGTCGCGACTGCCACCGTCCCGCCGGCATTGCCCGGTACGGTCTGTGCGAAAGTCCGCTGCATGCACCGGCTCAAGATTACCGGCGCCGCTATGGCCGCTACCAGAGCGAATACTTTCGCAGGGGCTTTGCTCACTTGGAGGGTCGCTAGAATGCCAGCCTCAAGGCCATCCGGATCTGCCGGGCGGAGTTT
>JAFAQG010000228.1 GCA_019246575.1 Acidobacteriaceae bacterium | reverse complement strand
GAGCGCGCAGCCGGAACCCAAAAAGCGCGTTTGCGGCTGGTTGACAGGGTATCGCGGCGGAGCGATCGGCATCGCCGTCTCGAATGAAAATGCCGGGCCGTCCTTATTTGAACAGGTAATGGCCGCAGTGTCTCTCGACGTGGATATCGACCGCTATATCTTCGCGCATCCGATCGGGTTCAGCCTCATCGGACACGAGCGTGCCACTCGCCGGCGCCTGATCGTCCGCATGCCCATGGAAGAACGAGCCGTTTCCCGGACGCGTGTCAATTTCGATATCACAACCGAGCTTCGCCGGCATAAGCTGCCTTTTGGCATACCCATATCCGTTGCCCGCGGCGAAGTTCATGGGCAGCCATTCTTCGCCGAAGAGATGCTCGATGGCAACGCCGTGGATCGTGTCGAACTGTGCAGGCCTCACGTTTATGAGCGCGTCGCTCGCGCGGGCGTACGGGCATTAATCGACTTCCAGCGCAGCCTTCGAGAGTGCACGACGTTCACTCCCGCAGTTATCAATCGCGTTTTGTCTCCCGTGCTGAACGCCGCCGAGGAAGCTCTTGCCGGGCATACGGGCAGTCATCTCTTACGTGACATTAACGCCTACATTGTGAATTCGCTCGCTGGGCGATCACTGCCTCTCGTCCCGGTGCATGGCGATTTTACCTATGACAACATCCTTCTCGATCGCGAAAAGAGGACCGTCGCCGGCGTATTCGATTGGGATTTGGCCGAGCGTCACGGCGTGCCGCTCGTCGATCTGTTTTATTACCTCGCCGCGATGAACCGCGCTCGTACCAATCGCACGTTTCCGCCCATCTTCAGCGAGGTTCTGCGCACTGGCTTCGATTACCTCGAACGGTCGCTCATCGCGGATTACTGCCGCGCGCTCGAGATCCCTGACGATTTGCAAAAGGTCTTGTTCGCTTTCTCCGCGCTGCACCATATCGGCGTGCGCGAGTATCGGGCCGAGCGTTATCTGTATTTAAAAAGCTATTGGACCGAAACGATGGAAGCAGCTGCTGCCCTTGCGGCCGCGGCAACGCTCGAGGAGGTGCTTGCATGATTTGGGTCTTGCTGATGATTGCGACCTTCGTCGCAACCGGCATCGCTGCGTGCGCGTACGCGCGTTCCCGCGATCTCGATATCTGGCTCGTGCCTTATCTTCGCCGGAAACTGCGACAGCCCCAAACTCCTCCAAATGGCCTCGTTCACATCCTGCTTGCGGTCACGGACCACTACGAGCCGCGCTTCAATAACGTTTCACTCGAGCACGAGCGCCGGCGCGTGAATTTCTGGGTTAAGCGTCTGCCGCAGTTTGCATCGAGGCACCGCGATTATCATCAGCGCAACTACCGCCACACCTTCTTTTTCCCCGAAGAAGAGTACCGGGAAGAACATCTCGACCGGCTTGCTGCCCTCTGCCGTGCCGGTTACGGCGACGTAGAGATTCATCTCCATCACGATCGCGACTCTGCCGCAGGCCTAACGGAAAAGCTCACCCGTTTCAAGCACATTCTGCACTCGCGTCACGGGCTTCTGCATCGTAACCCCGCAACCGGCGAAATCGAGTACGCCTTCATTCACGGTAATTGGGCGCTCGATAACTCCGATGGAGGCCGCCACTGCGGAGTCGATAACGAGCTCGAAGTCCTTCGCCAAACCGGCTGCTACGCCGATTTCACCCTGCCTTCGACCCCCAGCCGTACTCAAACGCGCAAAGTGAATAGCATTTACTACGCGACCGGTCATCCCTATCGCCGTAAATCGCACGATAGCGGCGTCGATGTCGAAGCCGGCCGGGAACACGAAGGCGATCTCATGCTCATTCAAGGACCACTCGCGCTCAATCTGAAATCGCGCAAATGTGGGCTTCTGCCGCGAGTCGAAAACGGCGAGCTGTCGGGCGACAACCCTCCGACGCCCGAGCGCGCTCGCTTATGGATTCACGAAGCAATCCACGTCAAGGGCAGACCGGACTGGATCTTCGTCAAACTCCACACTCACGGCTGCAACGAGCGCAACATGGAAGCCGTTTTGGGACAGGCCATGGAGCGAACGCTAACGTTTCTCGAAACCAATTACAACGACGGCAAACGCTATGCGCTTCATTATGTAAGCGCGCGCGAGATGTACAACATCGTCAAAGCCGCCGAAGCGGGCTGTGCCGGCGATCCGGACAATTTCCGAGCGTTTCGAAGCGCCGTGCCTGAAGAGGTGGCCTGCTGATGCCGCGCCATGCTGTCGGCGTCGTGTGCCACTTCCCGCCACCCGCGGGGGGAATGTCCGTGCAGGCTGAAATTCTGGTCCGGGGCCTGTGCTCGGAGGGAATCCATGCCATCCCGATCGAGACCAACCTCGGCCGCAGCGGCATCCTACGCCAGCTCGACGACGTGCGGTTTCTCCGGTCGTTTTTGCGCTTACCGGTGTTTCTGTACCGGCTGCTCCGCGCTTTACCGCGCGTCGCCATCCTCCACATCCACAGCTGCGCCGGCCTCTATTTCTTCCTATTTGCCGCTCCGGCCATGCTCGCAGGCCGTATCGCGCAAAAGCGTGTCATTTTTCACTGCCACAGCGGAAATGCGCCCAGGTTCTTTCGTAAGTGTGGAGCTGTTGGTCGCGCCAGCCTACGCTGCGCGCATCGCATCCTGGTGCCTTCCGACTACCTGTTCGAGGTATTCCGCGATTTCGGCTTCGAAAGCACCGTGATTTCGAATGTGTGCGATGTAGCGCGTTTCGCGACAGCGCCGCGTCCTCTCGGACCCGATTTCGTCGTCGCTCGTAATCTCGAGCCGGTGTATGGCGTCGACACCATCCTGCGCGCTTTTCGCATCATTCTCGAGCGCTATCCGGCCGCGACGCTTACGATCCTGGGCACCGGTACCGAACGAGACCGCCTGGAAGCCCTGACCGGTGAACTCGGCATCGGCGCGCGAGTGACATTCCTCGGGTCCGTAGACAATTCCTCCATACCTGCGGTGTTCGCTAACGCAGCCGCGTTTCTGAACGCTTCTCTTACCGACAACCAGCCCGTATCCATCTTGGAAGCGTTTGCGGCCCGCTTGCCCGTTGTTACCTCGAACCCCGGCGGCATTCCGTTTTTAGTGAAACAGGACGAGACGGGCCTGCTCTTTCCGCCCGGCGATTACGCCGCCCTCGCCAGTGCCGTGTTCCGCCTTCTCGAAACACCCGGGCTCGCCCAAACATGCGTACGAAATGCGCGTGCGTTCGTCGGACAATACGCCTGGCCTGCCATTTTTAGAAAACTCGCCGATGTGTACGGCCTGAATGCCGCTGCCATGAAAAACACACCGCCACTCTGCGCCGAAGATCCGGAGTTTGCATGAGCGGCAGTTCGCAAGTCGAATCGATAACGGCGCTTCATTCGGCGGGCGCCTGGTCGGACCGCCTGCGCGCCAATCTCAACCGGCCCAGAATTCCAGGGCTCGACGGCATTCGGGCCATCGCCGTTTTCCTCGTCATCTTTTCCCATTTCCCGCTCGATTGGGCGAACGGAGCCATGGGTGTGATCATGTTCTTCGTCCTGAGCGGGTTCCTGATCACGTGGCTGCTGCTCAACGAACTGGAAAAGACGGGCAACATCTCGCTCAAAGCGTTTTATAAGCGCCGCACGTTCCGAATTTTTCCCGCCTTCTATGCGTACTGGATTTTCGGGATCGGGATCACGCTGCTCCACAGGCGCCCCATGCCCATTGGGATCTCCATTGCATCCCTGTGTTACGTCACCAATTACTATCTCGCAATTCTGCATCCGCACACGGATTCGTTCCTCGGCCATGCTTGGTCGCTTGGAGTAGAAGAGCAGTTTTATCTGCTTTGGCCTCTCGTCGTTCTGTTGAACCGGCGGAACCTCGCGCGGCTTACGTGGATTCCTCTCTGCATTATTCCTGCGGTCTGGATCAACCGCGCTGTCCTATATTTCGGTTTCCACGTTGATCAAAGCTACATTTATCACGCCTTCGATACACGCCTCGATCACCTCATGGTCGGGTGCCTGCTTGCAATACTGCTCAAGCGGCGCCTGTTCGCGCGGCCTTTGCGCATCCTATGCGAACATCCGGCAGCGCCGCTGGCTTCGGTCGGCTATCTCGCGTTCTCCTGTTACCTGCTCGACCGGCTTGGCTTCGCGTACCGCCACACCTGGGCCTGGGCCGCGGATCCATTCGTCATCGCGATCTTCATCGTGCAGATTGCAAGCGGCACGTGGCGCTGGCTTAACCATCCGGTGCTGTCGTTTCTGGGCCGGATATCGTACTCGTTGTACCTGTATCAGCAGCTGACGCTCTCGACCGCGCGCCGCGTCACGGCCTCATACCCCGTTGCGGTACAACTCGTCTTCGCCGTTGCGGTCACCATCGCGTTCGCAACCGCCTCCTATTACTTAGTCGAGCAGCCGGTCCTACGCTGGTCCCGCAGAAGTAAACGCACGGTAGTGCAACCTATTTCTATCGACACCGCCGCTGCCGCCTAAAACCGCCGCCGCGAGTTACCCGACGGAGGCGATGTTCCGCTCTCCGATTCCAAGCTTCTTCATTTTGTACAACAGCGCCTTATAGTCGATGTTCAGAAGCACAGCAGCTTGCTTCCGATTCCACAGGCACGAATTGAGCGCGTTCAAAATCGCTTCTGCTTCCGCAGCCCGGTGCGCATCTTGCACCTTCGACAGGATCGACGCTTTTTCAGACGAACAGCCGTTTCGTCCACCAATAACGTATGGCGCCGGTTTTGCGACACTCGGCGGCATCGATGCCTGAAACTCCGTTATCCTGTCGAGCGGCTGAGCTGCGTTCCCATCCGGTCCTTCCAGCGCCTCGCTCGTCGATGGTGCATCCGAGTTTCCCACCCAGTTGGCAGATTCCGAAATCATGCGCACTGTGGACGATTGCATGATCGTCGCGGGCCGGCCCTTTCTGACCCGCCGGCGAATCTCGTCCGCGAGTAACGTCGGATTCCGCAAAACTAAATACTTCTGCATCACGTTTTCGAGCTCGCGAACGTTTCCCGGCCATGTATGCTCAAGCAATACCTGCCGCAGCGCCGGACCGATCTCGACAGCAGGCGATTCCGGCGTCGCGTACTTGGCAATGAAAAACTCCGCCAGCGGAAGAATCTCGTCGCGCCGTTCGCGTAGCGGCGGAATGTGTATATCAATGATATTCAGGCGGTAATAGAGATCCTCGCGGAACCGGCCTTCCTCGATGGCTTTGTCGAAATCGCAATGCGTCGCCGCCATGATACGAACGTCTACGCGCGATGTATCTTTCGCTCCCAATCGCAGAAATTCGCGATCCTGGATGACCTGCAGCAGTTTGGCTTGCAGCTTGAAATCCATGTCGCCGATTTCATCGAGCAGTATGGTGCCGCCGTTCGCCATTTCGAACTTGCCCGGGGTGCTCTTAAACGCGCCCGTAAATGCGCCTTTCTCATATCCGAAGAGCTCGCTTTCGACCAGTTCTGACGGCAGAGCCGCGCAGTTCAGCTTTAAGAATGGCCGCCCGGCGCGCCGCGATCGCGCGTGCAGCTGTCGCGCGATCACTTCCTTGCCGACCCCCGTTTCGCCTTGCAGCAACACCGGCACATCCGACGACCCAACGCGCTCGATCAGCATCGCAATCTTTTGCGACCATGTGCCGCTGCATGCCAGATAGCCCTCTCCCCCCGGTATGACGACAGCGTCGGAAGCGCTGGAAACCTTCGGCATGGCCGAGATCCCCAATACCTTCTCGATCGATTGCCGCAGCTCATCGTGCCCGATGGGCTTTGCCAAAAAATCGTTTGCCCCGCGACTCATTGCAGCAACTACATTCGTCGGCGTCGCGGCGACAGACATCATGATGACCGGCACATCCAAACGCAGCTTCCGGATTTCGCTCAGTACCTCCAGCCCATCCCGAAACGGCATGAATATGTCCAGCAGCAACAGCGAGTAACTCTTCTGAGTTACAAGCGAGAGCACCTCTTCGCCATTCTGCGCAAAATCCACTGTGAACCCGAAACAGCTCAACGCCAGCTTCAAGTAATTCCGGATGTCGGCTTCGTCTTCCGCGACAAGAATTCTATGCATACAAAACTCTCATGGAATGAAATCGGGCGCGTGCTCGTTAGTTAGCAGCGCGTAGCGGCGAGTTCCACCATTCCTTTCGATTCATCGGTGTCGGGTCGGGGGTGAAACGGCAGAACAACAGAGAAAACAGCGCCTGTATCTGTGTTCGCAGCCAAAATGGAACCCTGGTGCGCGCTCACGATCATTCTCGAAATCGCGAGCCCAAGACCGCCTCCAGACCGCTCTGCGCCTTCTGCGTACGACGTATATTCTTCGAAAATCGAAGAGAGCAGATGCGGCCGGATGCCGGGCCCGTTGTCCTCGACATCGATGCGGTAAGCGTTTTTCTGCCTGTAAGCAGTACCGTGGCCCGCACCGGAATGCCCCGAAGCGAAATCCCATCCGACGCTGTATCCTCGCACTTCGACGGATCCGCCGGTGCGGCTGAACTTACAACAGTTCTCGAGAAGATTCAGTAGCACCTGCTGAATCTGTTCCGGCGCGAATAGCAAGCGTCCTTCGGGCGCTTCCATGTGAAAGTCCACATCCAGGTTCTTTTCCTGGGCCAGTGGAAATACCTCGTGCAGAGCTTGCGCAATTGTTTCCTCAATGTCGCCGTTCACCATCTGTGGCCTGCGCGTCACGTTTCCCGCTATGCTCAACTCGAACATCGCGTCCGTCTGCCGCGACATACGTTTGGTAGTTGCTTGCATCCGGCGTAATAATTCTTGCTGCTTGTTCGAAACCGGTCCTAAGTGTCCGTCCGCAAGCAGCCCGCAATATCCGTACAGCGCTGTTAATGGCGCGCGTAAATCGTGCAGCGCACGCGCGAGAAACTGCGTTCGCTGCCGGTCGTATTCCTGCAATTGAAGGTTGGCTGCCAAGGCGTAATCAATCAATGCCTCGCGTTCCGATCGCAGCCGGTCCACCTCGGTCCTTTGCTTCCGCAGTTCCGAGGTCTTTGCTGCCAGGTCTATAAATGCGCGTAACGTAAAAGTGCTGATGGGCTTCAGCAGCGCGCATGCACGCCCGAGAAGGTCTTCCGGAATCGCCGCGAGGTTGGTCTGACTAACAATGATGAGCAACTGTTGATCGGGGACGCGCTCGACAACCGCGTGCGGCAGTTCTGTGCCCATGTCCAGATCCCATAAATAGAGATCCGCATCACCAGGTGCACTCGTGCCATTTTGCTGTAGCTGCACATCGCGGACCAGCCGCGTCACAGCCGTTATTACCTGCTCGTCCCCGGTAAACAGACATGTCTTCACAGCATTATGGGCCCTCAACAAACCCTCACTGTGGTAATCGGTCGCCCTGTGCAAAAACATTACAGCCGGAACCAAAACATCGGAAATGTTGTGAATCTATTCGACACTTTGCCAGACGGCGGAAACGTCAGCAATGGATTAGGGCGTTCATCCGGTACTGCTTGCGTCAGTACTGCATCTTCGGCGTGCGGTTAGAAAAGTGCTCAAGAAAAAGCGAGGAAGCGCCGCCGCGGATGTTTTGGTGCAGATTCGTTGCAACCGCCGGTCCCGATTGGGGCGTCGCTGCGTTCTCCCACCTGTGTTCAGAAGCGGTGTAAATGGCGTGATAGATCATCGACGCAAATCCAAAAGATTCGAATTGCGCGTGCCCGCGCTCGTCTCGCGGCCGGCATCCCAGCGGTCATGCGTTGCCGAAGTTCGCAACATTAGCAGGGACGGCCTCTTCTGTTTCGTCAACGAGCCCTTCAATGTCGGTGAGATCATACATTGCCGCGTTGTGCTGCCGCATCCGGCCCGCAAGCGCGATGAAACGGCCGGACTCTGCATCGACGGACAGTTCGAAGTCGTCCATTTGCTCGCGGATCGCTCCTGTTCATCCTTCGGACTGGGATGCGTGGCCAAAGATTTTCAAGTTCTGCCTATGCCAGATGTTGCCACCGGAGTCGCAGCGCCAGAGACAGCCGACCGAAGTCTCGAAAGCGCCAAACAAACACATGTCAAGTAATCCATTCATCGAGCCAAGCACCGGCGATCTCCGTTGGTATGCCGTGCAAACATCTCCTCGCCACGAGAAAGTTGTTGCGGAAACGCTCAAACATAAAGGTTATGAGCAGTTGCTGCCGCTATATAAAACGCGCAGACAATGGGCAGATCGCATAAAGGAATTAGAGCTACCGCTTTTTCCGGGATATGTGTTCTGCCGGTTTAACCGGAAAATTCTGGTTCCCATTTTGAATTCCCCCGGTGTCCGCGATATCGTGCGAATCGGAAGAGAACTGGCCCCGCTCGACGACGACGAAATCTCCTCTCTGCGAATTGCCGTCAGCTCCGGATTAACCTGCATGCCTTGGCAGCAATTAGAGCCTGGCGAGCGGGTCCGCATCGGTTTCGGTGCGTTAGCTGGCGCGACCGGAACCGTCGTGCAGGTCAAGAACGGTATCCGCGTGGTGTTATCGGTCAGTCTGCTGAATCGTTCCGTCGCCGTGGAGGTTGACATTGACGCTCTCGCGCCGGTGGAAGTACCACGTGCCGACATGGCGCCACGGGCAGTAAGTCTCTGAGCAACATCGCGGGCTGTATGTACACTCTTTCATGCACGCCCAACCCGTTACCGGCCATCCTATCCTGATCTGGAGTAAGGGTATTTGCTGCCCTTAGTTCCCTAAAGAGCACGCCTGTTGCGTCCGATTTAGCTAGCAGGAGCAGAACACATCAAGCATGCACTTTGCGCGATTCAGACGCGTAGCGGTCCTCGTGTTTGTGCTCGGCGGTTATACTGTCTTCGGTGCGGCGCACAGCCACGCAGCAGTCACGAAGCACGCACATATCCGGCCGAGACAGGTTGGCCACACCTCCGCATCCCTCGATGCTGCGAATCCGGCGGCACAACAAAGCTCTTCCGTGCTCACGGCCGATTCTTGCGTCTCCGGACAGGCTATGTGGATATTTGCGGCAACGGTTATGTTTGTCTCCGTCGCCTGTGGCTTCGCGATCAGTTTCTGCTGGACGTCGCTTGTGCATCGCCGCCGCGAAAAAGACCTGCGCGCCTTGGTGGCAACTCGCACCGGCGAGGTGACGGAAAACGTCAAGCTCATTTACGAGCTAACCAACAACATCAGCGAAGTCTTCTGGACGATGGATCAGGCCACCGGCCGCTACCTGCACGTGAGTTCCGCTTTCGCACGCGTCTTTGGCTTCGATGAGCGACTCTTACTCGATGATCCGGGCGCGTGGATGGCCAGCGTCTTATCCGCAGATTACAAGAAAGTGGCTGCCGTAAAAGCAAAACAGCGCGAAGGCTATGACACGGATACCGAATACCGTATCATCCGCGGCGATGGCCAGATTCGCTGGGTTCGCGAGGTGGCGTTTCCGATCATCTCGCACAAAAACCAGCGCCGCGTCGTCGGCATTCTCGAAGATGTTACACAGCGAGTGCATGTGGAGGACATCCTGCGGCGCTCGCGCGACGAACTGGAAGCTCTCGTTCACGAGCGGACCCGCGAATTGGTGCGCGCCAAAGAAGATGCCGAGGCCGCGAGCGAAGCCAAAAGCGAATTCCTCGCCAACATGAGCCACGAGATCCGTACGCCCATGAACGGAATCATTGGCATGACCGATCTCGCACTCGGCACCGAGGTGTCGAAAGAGCAGGCTGAATATCTGCATATCGTCAAGAGCTCCGCTTACTCGTTGCTCACGATCATCAACGACATTCTGGATTTCTCGAAAATCGAGGCGGGACGGCTTACTCTCGAGTCCATTGCCTTCGATCTAAAACAAACCATTACCGAAGCTGTGAAGGCCATATCGGTGCGCGCTCGTGAAAAAAGTCTCACGTTATCCGTCTCTTATGACGACCAGCTACCTGTGTCGGTCGTCGGCGATCCCGTCCGCTTGCGTCAGATCGTCTTAAATCTTGTCGGTAACGCAATTAAATTTACAGAACGAGGTAGCATCAAGGTCGCGATCGGCGTTGAAGAGCAGACCGCTTCATCCGCTACTCTGCTCGTCTCCGTCGTCGATACCGGTGTCGGTATCCCCAAAGACAAGCAGAATGTCATATTCGAGGCGTTTTCTCAGGCAGACGGCTCCACCACTCGCGTTTACGGCGGCACCGGGTTAGGGCTCGCCATCTGCTCCCAGCTTGTGAATCTTATGGGTGGGCGTATTTGGGTCGAGAGCGATGGCTCGGGTACCGGAAGCGCATTCCGCTTTACAGCCACGTTCGGCATCTCCGAGCAGAAAATCGTTCCCGAACCGCCGTCCCGGACTGCAGCTTCCGAACAATTGCCTTACGTTCCTGCGCTACGAGTGCTTCTGGTTGAAGACAATGCCGTGAACCGAAAATTGGCCATACGGCTGCTCGAAAAGAAGGGACACACCGTCTATACCGCCTGCGATGGCGTGGAGGCGCTCGAGCGGCTCAACAACATCGACCGCGACTCGCTCGATCTCGTGCTGATGGATGTCCAGATGCCGAAGCTCGATGGCTATCAGACCACGGGAGCGATCCGTGCTCGCGAAGCAAAAGAAAATCTTCCCCGTCTGCCTATCATTGCGTTGACCGCCGACGCCTTGCCGCGTGATAAGGAACGCTGTCTCGAAGCCGGCATGGACGGCTACCTTTCTAAGCCCATCCAGGCGGACGAGCTGTACAAGCTGATTGCGCAACTCGGCCGCTGCCGCGACACCGTCCTCGAGGAAATCGCGGGTTAGGCAAAACAGCTAAAACCCGCCGCGCCACCGCACCAACGTCGCACCCCAGGAATAGCCGACACCAAAACCCACCAGCATGACGAGCGCGCCATCCTTCAACCGCCCTTCGCACGCGGCGTGCTTCAATGCAATCGGCAAAGTCGAGGACACCGTGTTGCCGCAATGCGCCATTGTCACCTGGAATCTTTCGGTGGGGATCTTCATCCGCTTGCGTAAGTGCTCGAGCATGTACTTATTCGCCTGGTGAAAGACAAAAAGGTCAATCTGCTCCAGAGTTACTCCCGATTTTGCAAGTAGCGCGTTGACACTCTTCGGCACCGCCGACAACGTGAAATTAAAGATCTCGGCGCCATCCATGAACAGGTTGTCCCGTGTGCGGACGTTCCCGCTGTCGTCTTCGCCCGCTACAGCCGTTTCCGCCGTGCGCGCCTGGCGCATTCCGCCCGTCGGCACAATCAGGTTCGGACCGCCCTGACCGTCGGTGCCGTATACAAACGGTCCGATCAGCGGCCGTTCCGTAGCGACATTCGTTATTAATGTAGCGGCCGCGGCATCCCCGAAAATCGTGCGCACGCTCTTATCGCGCGTATGCAGAAATTTCGTGTAAGTCTCCGCGGTTAACAGCAGGACCTTGCGGGCCTGCCCGGTCGCGACCAGGCCCTCGGCAAGCCCCAGGCCGTACACATAACCGGAGCACCCCAGGTTGAAATCGAGCGCGCCCGCGCTGGTCGGGATCCCCAGCCGGTCCTGTACCAGGCACGCCGTCGTCGGTAGAAAGTAATCCGGGCTCTGCGTACACAGCAGCACATAATCGATGTCTTCCGCGCGGCAAACGCCCGCATCGAACAGCTTTCGCGCGGCCGCCACGGCCAGGTCGGATGAGCATTCGCCATCCGCGGCAATATGCCGCTCCCGAATGCCGGTCTTCTCGTCGATCTTTCCGACGGACCATTCCGGAAACTCAGCTGACAAATC